>CAKQXG010000117.1 GCA_934281515.1 uncultured Clostridia bacterium
GAGAACTTTATCGAGTTTATCCACAAGGAAAAGGCGCGCGGCAAGACTATACTGTTGTCAAGTCACATATTTTCGGAAATCGACTCCACGTGCGACCGCATTGCAATCATCAAGGACGGTAGGATTGTGTCGCAGTTTGTCGCCGACGAGTTGAAACATGCCTCGCGCAAGTACTACACCGTCACTTTTGTAAACGAAGCGGCAAAGCGAGCGTTTTTGCGAAAGGCGGTAGGTTTGCAAACGTTTGTGCCGATACGCGACAGCGGCAACGAGGCATATCTGTCGGTGGAGGACAGCGACCTTAACGCGCTTATTGCCTTGCTTGCAAATGCCGAGGTTGTGACGTTTAGTAACCGTCGGGAGTCTCTCGAGGACTACTTCCTCAAATTCTACAAGGAGGACAAGGATTTCGGAGGTGCGTTGAAATGAGCGTAATACAGTGTGACAAACTTACCAAAGATTTTGGCGATAACCGCGGTATATTCGATCTCGATCTCAACATCGAACAGGGTGAAATGGTGGGATACGTCGGTACAAACGGCAGCGGCAAAACCACAACGATACGCAACATTTTGGGATTTTTAAAGCCGACGTCGGGCAACGTCAGCGTAAATGGTCTGTCCTCGTGGGAGCATGCCAGTGAAATCGCTAAAAGCATAGGCTACGTCCTGGGTGAGATTGCTTTCCCCGATCTTAAAACGGGTATCGATTTTCTTAAATGTCAGGCGGACTTTCTGGGGCTTGCCGACATGAGCTATGCCAACGAGCTTATCGAGCGGTTGCAGCTTGATCCGCGCGCCAATCTGAAGCGTATGAGCAAGGGTATGAAACAAAAAACGGCTCTTGTTGCGGCATTGATGAACGACGCTCCGATAATTATTCTCGACGAGCCGACAACGGGACTGGATCCGCTGATGAGAATTACGTTTCTGGACATCATCAAGGAAGAACACCGTAAGGGCAAGACCATATTTATGAGCAGTCACAGCTTCGAAGAGTTGGAAACGACATGCGACCGCGTTGCGCTTATCAGCGACGGACATATTGTGGACGTTTGCTCGATGAACGACATTACAAATCGCCCCGTAAAGGAGTTTAAGATAGAGTTTACCAACCAAGCCGACTACCAATCTTTTGTCGGGGTCGGCTACGAAGTGATACGTTTGCAACCGCAATACAACCAGGCAACGATACGTATTCCGTCCAAGGATACGGTTGCATTGCTGGGCGTATTGCAACGCTACGACGTAAAGTTTATTTCGGAATTGCCCTACACGTTGGAGCGGCATTTCAAAGATATTTTGTTTGCAAAGAAAGGAGGTACAAACAATGTTCAGTAAGGCACTGTTCAGGCAGTCGTGCAAAGCCAACGGCACAATGTGGGCAATAATAACCTTTGCCGTTTGCTTTATGTTGGCATGCGTAATGCTTATTTCCGGTAGCGGAAGTATCGGCGAAGTGAAGAATTCCATACAAGATACGATAATTACCAAAGAAATCGATTCGGGACTTGGCAAACGCGCCCTGAATTACTACACAAATGCGGCCGACGGACTTATGCAATTCGACAAATTGTTTGCCGCCAACGCAACGGACACGTTGACATATCTTACATGGCTGTCCAATATGCCTGACAGTACAAAGATTACCGACCCCACACAATATGCCGCTGCAATGGCACAGTGGCAAGCGGCAAAACCGACCATGTCGACCGACGCAGGCAAGAGCATCGAGGCGGCCGTCACCGAGTGGCAGGCTCAAAAGCCCGATCAAGCCGACTTCGATTCTGCCGAGAAGTACGCCGTCGCACTTAAAACGTGGTCGGATGCAACACCCGCAACTGCGGAAAACGGTGTAAAAATTGCCTACGTGCAAGCCGTTACCGACTTGCAGGAGTATGTGTACGACAAAGCGCTTGCGATCAATACTGCCTACACGCGCGACTCTGCCGAGGCGCAGGAAATGCTCGGTTCGGTGATGTACGTGCTTAACCCCAACGGAATGTTTGACGATTTTTACGTCAAGTACGAAGGCGAAGCCCCTGCCGACTACGACTACTTGTCGGTAATCGCTCACATACAGACGGGTGACGTTGCCTACTACATTGCAAGCAACGAGCGCACGGAACAGCGTAATGCACGTGCCGAAAGTTGTTCGGCAATGTTTCTGGCAGGCAATATGACCGAAGAAAGCAACGTCAAAAAGATTGTGGACGAGTTGTCGACATATGGAGTAACCATGGATAAGTACAATGGTTTCGGCTACACATACGATAGCATCAAGCATCTTGCCAATACTTCGGTAATAACCTACCGCAATCGCCTCGACTACGAACTGGGGCTACTTGCCGACCAATATGCAGAAGGGAAGTTCGCCGACGACGCCGCATACGCCAAAGCAATCGATGACAAAACGGCGGAACTTGCCGCTGACGTTACAAGCAGCTTGCTGTCGGCATTGCCGTCGGAAGTGTCGGACGCTTTGGAAGAAGTAGGCAAGGCAGACTTGTATACGCTGATTGTCGGCTCCATCTTTTACAAATTGGCAGGTTTGTTGTTGCCTATCATTTACATGATTATGGCTTCTAACAACCTTGTCGCGGGACAGGTGGACAGCGGCTCAATGGCGTATGTGTTGAGTACGTCCACCAAGCGCAGTATCGTGGTATTTACACAAGCGGTGTATCTGGTCGGCTCGCTGTTTGCAATGTTTGGTATGACCACCGCAACCGGTTGCGTGTGCCTTGCAGTGTTGACGGAAGATGTGTCTTTGACGTACGGCAACCTTATTTTGCTTAATGTCGGCGCATTTCTTGTGCTGTTTGCGCTGTCGGGATTATGCTTCTTTACGTCATGTTACTTCGACAGAAGTAAGCGTTCCATGGCAATCGGCGGAGGACTGAGTATTTTTGCGCTTGTTGCGGCAATGCTCGGTTTGTTCGGCAGTCCCGTCATTCCGTCGGTGGTGCGTCTTGACAGCCTGAACTACTTCAACTATGCAACGATTATCAGCCTGTTCGACGTCATTTCTATCATGGGCGGCACTGCTACATTCTTGTGGAAGTTTGCCATTCTGGCAGGACTGGGCATCGTCGGATACATAGCCGGCTCATTAAAGTTTGTCAAAAAGGATCTGCCGCTGTAACAAGCGACAACGCCGGTGAAGTTGCAACTTGCATCGCGTAGCAATCGTCAGTACAAAGTATATCGGTGACGATTGTGCAACAATAAAAAAAATGTCGACAGCGGCTACGAACCGTTGTTGACGTTTTTTTTACGGCTCGTATCCGTGGCCGCATGCAACGGGCATCGTCAATTGAAGAAATAATTTGCTCGCATGCGGAATTTTGTCGAACAAAACGTGCATTTGCTAAACCTTTTATAAATTGCGACATATACTGTTGTATGAATATTTCCGAAATTCCCGAACGGGTACATTTTGTAGGTATTGGCGGTGTGGGGCAAAGCGCCCTGGCACAACATCTGCTACAAACAGGACACAAGGTCAGCGGCAGCGATCGTACGGACAGCGAAATGTTGGCGAAGTTGCGCGGACTTGGCGCAAAGGTGTTTGTCGGACACAAGGCGACGAACGTAGACAATGCAGAGTTGGTGGTGCGTACATCGGCGGTTATGACAGACAACGTCGAGATTGTAGAAGCACGCAGGCGCGGTGTACACGTTGTGTTACGCGAGGAGTTGCTTGGTGCAATTGTCAACAATTTTCCGATACGTGTGTGTATTTCGGGTACACATGGCAAGACAACTACCACGGCAATGGTGTCGCATGTGTTGCGTAGCGTGGGTATGTCGCATACGGCATTTATCGGCGGAGAGTACCTTGGCGGTAACTACCTGCACGGAGACAATATCGTCGTGTGTGAAGCTTGCGAGTACAATCGAAGTTTTTTGCAGTTGCAGCCGACTGTTGCGGTGTGTCTTAACGCCGAGTTCGATCATCCCGATTGCTATGCCGACGAACAACAAACATTGACGGCGTTTAAGCAGTTTGTCGGGTCGGCACATGACGGCGTGGCAGTGTTGCCGACAGGTTTGTCCGGTTTGTGCACAAGCAAAAGCGTACTGTTTGGCGACTGCGGCGATGTGGTTGCAGACAATGTTGTGTTGCAAGGCGGCTATCCGTCGTTTAATTTGGTTGTGGACGGCAAATTTGTTGCGCATTGTAAACTTCGCGTGGCAGGCATGCACAACGTGCATAATGCATTGTGCACCTTTGCCGTGTGCAAATGTCTCGGTGTGTCGCTGATCTCCGCAACGCAGGCGTTGTGTACGTTTCGCGGAGTGGATCGTCGCTGGACGGAGTATCCGTCGGCACGGTGCAGAGTGGTTGTAGACTACGCTCATCACCCGACAGAGATACGGGCGAGTCTTGCAACGGCGCAGTCTATGTGCAAAAACACGGTTTGTGTTTTTCAACCGCACACTTTCAGCCGTACAAAGGCGTTTATGCGGCAATTTGCCGAGTGCTTCAAGGGAGCTGCGGTAGTGTACTTGCCGATTTACCCTGCAAGGGAACCGCCGATACAGGGCGTAACTTCGCAAGCATTGTGCAACTTGGCAAAAGAATATGGCGTTGAAGCCTACTATGCCGAGGATTTTGCCGGAGCGCAAACAACCGTATCAAAATTATTGCGCGACCCTGCCGACATATTGTTGATACTAGGCGCAGGCGACGTTGTAAATTTTGCAACGTACTATTTGAAACGCTGATGTGCGCATATTTGCAGACGGGACGATTCTCGGAGAATTGTCCCGTCGTTTTATTGTGAAAAAAATGTTTTCAAAATTTGTTGACACTTTTCGGGCAAAATACTTGACAATGTATACAGATGTGATATAATAAACAAAAAACTTATTTGATTGTGGTTTTCTTCGACCGAAAAGAGGGAAAAATGAAACAAAAAGCTGTTATTGTCGCTTTGATTGCGGCATTGTTGTCCGTATGCTTGCTTGCAGGCTGTGGCGATTGGACGGTCACGTCAGTCGACCTCGACAAAAAGTTGAGTGAGTGCGACACTAACAAAAAGTCGCAAACCGTTACCGACGGTGCACGTGTAACCATTGTTGCCGATGTGTATCAGGTAGTTATCGAACAATGCGATGTTGAAGAAATCAATGTAGACTACGTAGACCTTGCTACATTTACTATTACGGTAGAGGAGGTCGACAACGAGTTTAAGGTAAACGTACATTCTCTCGAAGACGTGTCAAAAGTCAACATCAAGCCGTTGTACTTGTTTGTGCGTGTTCCGACTGCCTGGAATACCTGTACCTACAATGTTCAGGTATCGGTGGGCAAATGTGGCTTTGTAGATGTCACGTCCCCGTTGGTGACAGCCGAGATAACTTCCGGATCGATTTCTTTGACAAAGGCAAAGGTCGCCAGGTTGGATGTTTCCGTAAAAGCTGGTTCGATACTTTTCGACGGCGACTTCGACTCCGTTTCAGCCAATGTAAACGTAGGATCGGTAAAGTGTTCGGCAACCGTCAGTCAGAGTATAACAATGATTGCAGATACAGGGTCCGTCGATTTTACGTTGGATTGTCCTGACATTACAGCCGAAAGCAATACAGGTAGTGTGCGCGGCAAGGTGAAGGGCGACAAAAGTTTGTACACAATTTCGTCTTCGGTAAACACAGGCAGCAGCAATCTGGCTCCGCAAACGGGAGACGGAAACCATTCCTTGAATGTCAAAACCCAAACCGGTAGTATCAAGGTAAGTTTTGAAAAGTAAGCAGCGTTTCGTAAGCGTTTTAACCGGCGCTTGACGAATGGCGGCGCAGTAATTGATTTTTGTATACGTATCACGATTTTTGCAATTTTTTGTAGAAATCGGCACTAAAACATCGGTTTGAGTCGCTGCTCGGATCGAAAGGAGGATCGGAATGTTTAACACTCTTGACTGGATAATTGTAGGCGTTGCGGGCTTTTTGTTCGTAGTCGGCCTTATCAAAGGACTTTTAAAACAAGTTTTCTCTTTTCTTGGCGTGGTGGTTGTATTTACATGCGGCTCCATGCTTACGCCCTATGCGCAAGGGTGGCTCGAAGGCGTAATTCCCGACGCTTCGTTGCGTTCCATGGTGGCGATGATAGCTTCCTACCTTGTGCTGTTTATTGCGTGGGCGTTGATTACGGGGCTGATTATCAAATTCCTGTCCAAGATTAAAGCGGTATCTTTCCTTGATCGTCTGCTTGGCGGCGTTCTGGGCGTTGCTACTGCCTACGTAATATTTGCGGTTGTGTTTGCATTGGTACTCAACACAGCCGACGGCTTCCTGCCCAATATCAAAAATTTACTCAATCCGTTGATCGGCGGCGATTCTCCCAGCTGGTTCGGTGCAAATCTTTTCTCTGCGGAAAACAACAAACTCGGCGAGTGGATCATTCGTGCCATTACGGAAAAGTTGAGCGAAATTGTCCCTGACAAAGAAACCGCGCTTGTGCTTACCTGCATAATGTAACGCTTGCATTGTTCGACGGCGTAATCGACGTTGGTTTGTTTGTCGCTGATTTTTGATAACGTATTGCTTTTTTGAGTACCGAAACCCCAAGTCTCGGTACTCTTTTTACACTTTTTGCTCTATGCGTACGGCAAGTTTTGCCAAACTGCACACGGCAGAAAGATTATTTGAGGTTTCTATGAAAATGATTCTAAAGTTTGGCAAACCGTACGTCAGGCGCGTACTGGTGTTGCTGTTACTGTATGCGGTGCAGACATTTGCCGCGCTGTTTATGCCATATGTCATGAGCGACATGGTGGAGTTAGGCGTGCGCAACGGCGATCTGCCCTACATATATCTGCACGGCGGCATTATGCTTGCGCTTGCCGTTGTTGCGCTTATTACTGCGTTGCTGTCGGCGCGGCTTACCGCCGACTTCTCTTCTCGCCTTGCCGTCGACATTCGTAGGCAGGTGTTCAACAAGATAAATACACTTGACTTCGAAC
>CAKQXG010000118.1 GCA_934281515.1 uncultured Clostridia bacterium
GTGCAGGTGTGCGCCGTCGCTGAATTCGTAACCGGCAGACGAGGATACGCTACCTATTACGTCGCCTTTTGCAACAGTTTGTCCCTTGACAACTTTGACATCGGACAGTGAGGCGTAGGTGCAAACCACGTTTTCGCCGTGGTCGATCTTGACGATGTTGCCCATACCGTAGCTTTCGGATACGTCCACAACCGTGCCTGCGTACATTGCCGTTACGTTTGTGCCGTCGTCTGCCACAAGGTCAACGCCTTTGTGCGAACCCCAACTGTTGAGCGTTTTGTTGAACACAAACAGCACGTCTTTGCCGTCGCTGTACTCCATACTGATCTTACCGTAGTTGACGGGTGAAGAAAAGTATACCTTGGTGTACACGGGGTCGGCAGGTTTCGGCGTGTCGGGTTTTGTGTCGTCGGGATTGTCGGGTTTGACAACAAGAGGATTGTCGTCTGGAACGGAAGGATTGCCCAGCGTTACCACAAGCACCACCGTTGTGACGGCAACAATGCTGAATATCAACAGCAGCAATGCGGCGTGATTGCGTAAAAATCTTGTAAATTTGTTAGGTTGACTGTTAGTATTTGTACTCATTTTTTGCCTCCGAATTTGTTTCGTGTTGTACTGCGATTGTTGACCGTTATGCGACGGTATATACACCTTGCAGAAAAAATTTTTGACAGCTTTTAGTACGATCCCAGAAGCAACGGACTACCGACATGGACGGCGGTTGCCGTCACCGCTATTTGCAGATTGACTGTTTGATTGTCCACGGTTACGCCACCGCTTACCATACGGCTGTGACACGTGTAGATTGTCATATCGGGCAATTGTTGCTTGTCTATTACTTCGGCTTGCATGTTTTTTATCAGTGTATCCACGTCGGTTTCCTTAGACAGCACCGCAGTTATGCCATCGATGTAGCGACACTCGTCAAGCGTCGCACGAAGATTGTCGGGCGTTGCGTGTACTTCGCGGCATATCCCATTGTCGGTACACGGCAGCGTTGTGTGACGGCAATAGATTTCGTATCGTTGCGCCGACGGCAGCAACACAAACAGTCCGCGCGGCATGCATGCGCCCAATGCGCAAACAAACGCCAAAGCGACGATGGTTACCAAAATGTTGTTACGTATGTAAATTTTCATACAAAAAGCATTGACAAAAAACTTGCAATCGATACACTGACGTTGCAAAACAACCAAAAAAAAGACGACGGCCGCCCGAAGCGACCGCCGCAAAAAACATTTCGATTACAAATTACAATATTTCCAAATTTTTCTTAAACACTTTTTTGAAGTCCAACTCCATCAAGTTGGCTGCCTTCATTTCCAAAGAAGCGTCGGACGCAAGTTCCAACTTCATGATTACGCTGTCGCCAAGCACGTCGCAACTGAGTTCGTTGACGGCGTTGCGCATTCCGAAGTCCAGGGCGACTGCCAGGCGCAGAATAACGGACAGCTTTTTGACAGCCTCCACATCTTCGGGCGACAAAATGCAGTTGTAACGCGCCCAATCGGTGTAGTTGACTCCTTCCTTGTTGTCCACGTCGGCGACAAACGATGCAAGAACGATGTCACGGTGGCTGATACCGTGCAGATTGCTGTTGAGTATCATGTATGAAGTGTGCTTGCTGTTGTTGTAGAACTTGAACGTCTTGCCGATGTCGTGCAACATTGCCGCCACACGCAGTACCTTGACATAGGCACGGGGAAATTTGTGCAACACACGCAGTTGCTTAAACAACTGTACGCACAGATTGAACGTCTGTTCGGCGTGCTGTACGTTGACGCCCATGTGGGTTGCCATTGCGTGCAGGCTGTAACCGAGTACGTCGGTGATAGGCTTTTCGAGCGTTTGAGGCACAACGTAGTTAAACATTACGCCCTCGCGCATACCGCTGCCGCTTGCAACGATGTTGGTAAAGCCCATGTAGTCGACAAACGCTTTAATTACAGCAAGCGCAGAGGGGAACACGTCGGCACGCGCACTGCTCAGTCCCTTGATACGACGTTTCTTGTCCAAATCAAGCGTACGAATCATGTTGTACACGTAGTCGAAGTCGGCAACGTCCATGTTGTAGTTGTGCACCATATCCAGCGGATACTTCTTCACCTTGCGAATGATACGCGCAAGGTTTCGGCAACTACCGCCTACGCCGATAAGTTGCGTGTCGGGGTCGATTTCCTTAAACCAGTCGACTTCTTCCAAACGCGCCTTGACGTATGCGACCATATCGTCGCTGCACTGCTCGGGCGTTTTGTCGGGGGAGACAAACATATTTGTCAACGTAACCGCACCAAACTCGAAAATCTTGGTGTGCAATACCGTGCGGCGATTGTAATACACAAACTTGGTGGAGCCGCCGCCGATTTCCATAATCAGTCCGCGAGGGATCTCCATTGTGTTGATTACACCCTGATACACGTAGTGCGCTTCTTCTTCCTCGCTGACCACCGTCACGCGGATGCCCGTTGCATTGTACACGTCGGACAGGAAGGTTTTTTGATTGCTTGCACGCCTTACCGCCGCCGTTGCCACTGCCAAAATACGAGTTACGTTTTTGATAGTGCACAACTCCTTAAAGGATTTAAGCGTGGCGATTGCCTGCATTATGCGAGTTTGCTTTAAGCTGCCGTCAGGCTCCGTTTCACCGAGACGCACAGCTTCGTGACGTTCTTCGGACACAACAAAGTAGCCGCCGTCAAGTATATCGTAGATGACAAGACGCGCGGTGTTGGACCCGAGGTCGATAAGTGCTACTTTCTCCATTTTTGTTACCATCCTTATAAAATCTGCCGACTGCTCGTGCAAATCGCCTACGAACAACGTCGCAAGCGACCGCCGCGGACAGAACACAACAGCTCCGCCGAGCAACGTACACTACTCCATCGACAGTGTTGGCAATGTAATATGTTTGCGCTACGCAAAGACAACAACGACATCGGAGTTGCCGAACACTCGCGAAAACAAACGACTTATATACGAACCGATTTTATTAGTTACACATTAAGTCGCAAATATTATACCATACCGAATTGCGTTTGTATAGGGGGTTTTGAAAAAAAGTTTGAAAATTTGTAAAACTTGTGTTTTTACGAGTATAAATTGCACGATTTAAGGCATAAATGCCGAAAATACCAATAGAAATAACAGGATTGTGTTATTGGTTATCATAATTTAACCGCCAAAACAATGGCGGTTGACAGTCGGCGAGGCGTACATCACGCACCGACGGCATTACGCGGCTACCGTACGGCAAACACGGACAACGAAATATCGGCGCCATTCGGTATGCATTCACGCTTGCTGACGAGTACCCTATCTGCTACTCACTCTTCGGGCAAATAGCCTTTGTCATCGTGTATGCGTCATTAGTGGAAAAACGTGACTTGCGATAAAAGTTTTTACGTATGCCGGCAACTTCGTAGCCTGCCTTTTTGTACAACTCCACGGCAGGGGTGTTGGCAGTGTTTACTTCGAGTTCGATGTACTCGCACTTCTGCTCGGCGCAAAACTCGTACAAACGTGCAAGCAACGCCGTGGCTATACCTTGACGGCGAAACGCCTGATTTACGGCAATGTTGCACACCTGCGCTTCCTCGTACATGACGCGCACGCATACATAGCCGACAATCTTGCCCGACGGCTCGTCCACCCAACCGAACATATGGGAGAAACTGTTTTCAAATTCTCCGCGCAATGCGGCAATGCTCCAGGCGTCGCGCCCGAAACAAGCCTTTTCCAAATCTGCCAACTGAAATACCGTCGGCATTGTGTAGGATAGTTTTTGTATCATTTGCGCAATTCCTCCGCCTGACTCTTGCGTATGTACAGCGGCTGAAGGTCACTGTCAAACTCGCCTGCCGTAAACTTGGCTCGCACCAGGGTAACTATGCCGCCAAGTCGGTCGCTTGCCACTGCCGAAACGGGGACGTCGGGGTTGGCTTCGGCAAAGTTGTACGGAACAAGGCATGGTTGTACGTCGTTTGCGTAGTCGGCAAAATAGTAGCCATTGCCTGCGTCGATCATGGCTTTGTGCCCGGCACCCAGCTGTGCGCTTTCGCCTGCCGCCTGCAAACAATTGACTGCGATGTACGGCTTGCGACATGCGGTACAATAGCCCTTGACGGTGGCAACGCCGATACGTATGCCCGTAAAACTGCCGGGTCCTACGGCGCAAGCATAAGCGTCAAGGTCGGCAAAGGTAATGTCTGCGCGAGCTAAGAGTTGCTGCACGGCGTTGCAAAGGGTCTCGCTGTGGTGCGTACCGGAGTTGTACACACTGCCGTCTACGACGTCATTGTCGCGCACCAACAGAACCACCATGTCGGATGTAGTTGTGTCGATTGTAAGTATGTTCATATATGCACCTACACAGTAATACCGCTACCGTGCCTTCCGGATTCGTCGGTTCGGTAACGTATCGCCGAAAATACAGTAAACAAACGTATCGTTTAGCCAAAACTACTCTATCGATACTTGTCTTGCGTTGTCATCGTCAAGTTTGGTAATAGTAACCGTCGTCACCTTGCGCGGCAACAGAGACCTGACGTTGTCGCTCCACTCGACAAGTGCAACGCCGTCGGGGGTACAAAAGTACTCGTCCAGTCCAAGCATTTCCACTTCTTCGGCACTGTCTACGCGGTAGAAATCGAAATGATTAAGTGTCAGTTTGTCACCGTGATACACGTTGTGCAAAGTAAATGTCGGGCTTGTGACAACATCTGTCACTCCCAACGCCGCCGCAACGCCCTTGGCAAAGTGCGTCTTGCCTGCGCCGAGATCGCCTTGCAACAAAATCGTTTCGCCGCCCGTAAGCGTAGAGGCAAAATCTTTGGCAAATTGTATCGTTTCGTCCACCGAGTGGGAAATAAACTGTTTCATACCGTCATTATACCACTTTACCGCATACATGACAAGCAAGTAGACACGGAAGTCCGCATAATAGGCAGAGTATATTACTTAAATCGGCATCGGTCACAATCACTAAAAACGCATAAACAGCTTGTGAGTACCTTTGTAAATAAAGAACGTTATTGCGCTAGTCAACACCGTCTTGACCACGTTAAACAACAACGTCCACCACAACAACGGCATCATTGCGGCGGAGTCTGTAATGCCGTACATCGGCAACAGAAAAAACTGATTGCATATCCACATAGACAGGCAAAATACCGCACTGCTGACAACAAGCGACAGTATCGCTCCGACTTTGTTTTTACGCACCATATACACGCCGCCGGCAATCAGCGCATACAACGAACCGCTGACAAGGTTGCTCAACTCCCCGACAAAGCCTGTCGAAGTGTTACGCAGCAACAAGCAAACGCCAAGTTTGACGGCATTGACAATTGCTCCCGACAGCGGACCGAACATAAACGACGCCAACAAAGTCGGCACGTCGGAAACGTTCAGTTCGAGCCACGGCGTTGCGGGAAACAGCGGAAACTCGATATACAACAGCACGACGGCGATGGCGGACAGTAT
The DNA here is from genome assembly GCA_934281515.1 of uncultured Clostridia bacterium. Lineage (GTDB taxonomy): Bacteria > Bacillota > Clostridia > Christensenellales > CAG-314 > Fimimonas. Next base: position 5,485 of record CAKQXG010000118.1, read on the forward strand.
CGCCAACTTGGCAAGGTAAGCCACGGAATGCGGCATCCTGCGATTGTCGCGCGAACCGTTGTTATGTTTGTTTCCCGCGTCGTTTTGAACTGTATTCTGCACCGAATTGTCGTCAAATTGTTGATACGTATCATTGTTTTCGTTACGTTGGTCGTTGTTTTGTTGCATACAAATCTCTCCTTTTGCACAACAAAACTCTTCTCAAACGTTGTTGTTGCCTTGACGCACATACAAACGGCAAACTACCGCCGTGCATAAAGCACAAAAAAACGTCCCGAACAGCCTTCGGGACGTACAAAACGCTGTAACAAATTCTAATCTCATCCGGACTATACCGTCGGCGCAGGAATTACACCTGCTCGGCGCGCGCAGGTTTTGCGTGCGTTCATAGGCTATACTATCGGTGTGGAGTTGCACCACGCCCCAAAGAATTTTGTTGTTAAGTTATTTCTATTGTATCACGTTGTTGTGTTGTGCGCAAGCCTTTCAAAGCTAGTCCGCACAAATTTTTACGCCTGCGCTTGCTCCGATACGGTCTGCGCCTGCCTCGACCATTGCCATCGCTTCTTCGTAGGTGTGTATGCCGCCGCTAGCCTTTACCTTAAGTCCTGCAGGGTGCACGGTCTCCACCATCACGCGTACCGCTTCTACCGTTGCGCCGCCCGTACCGAAACCGGTGCTTGTCTTGACAAATTGCGCGCCCGCATCGATAGCCGCATTGCACGCCGAAACGATTTGTTTGTCGGTAAGATTGCAGGTTTCGAGAATGACTTTCAGCGTAAGGTCGCCGCAAGCTTTCTTTACTGCGGCAATTTCCTTTTCCACCTTGGTCCAATTGCCCGTTTTTGCCCAAGATTGGTTGATTACCATATCTATTTCGGTTGCGCCGTTTTTAACCGCGTTTTTGGTTTCAAACACTTTGACGGACGTCGTGTTTTCTCCGAGAGGGAACCCGATAACCGTGCACACCTTGACGGCAGTGCCTTCGAGCAGTTTTGCCGCGTACTTTACGTGGTCGGGGTTGACGCACACGGATGCAAAGCCGAAGTCGACGGCTTCCTTGCACAGTTGGTCGAGTTGACTCTTTCTGGCAGGTTTAAGCAAAGTGTGATCTATCATTTGCGCAAGTTGTTTTTTAGTCATTGTAGCCTCCGAATTGTTAAGGTTAGTACGTAAGCAATAGGCGAAAACACGCCTGAACGCCATTGTACCGTATAATTATACCACGTTTTACGACAAAATTCAAGTGGCAGACAACAAATTAGCGTTTACTTCCGTTTTTGTTTTCTGTATTGGCGCAAATCAACTTCCAACACGTCCTCATCAAGCTCAAACTCTTCCTTTTCCCGTCCGAAACGCCTGCGCAAAGTAACAAACGCAAGGTACAGCAGATATCCGACGCACCCACACAA
>CAKQXG010000119.1 GCA_934281515.1 uncultured Clostridia bacterium
TATACAACACCTACGTCAAGCGTGACGGTGCTGCGGAGATGTTGGAATATCTCAACAAAAGCGACTTTTTCTCCGCGCCTGCCTCTGCAAAGTTTCACATGGCGGAGACTGCAGGACTGTGCATGCACTCCGTCAACGTGTACAACCGTCTTAAAAAGCTGGTTGCGGCGGAATACGGAGAGGACTATACCGGGATTTACAGCGATGAAACAATTGCCGTATGCGGATTGTTGCATGACGTATGTAAGGTCAATTACTATGCGGTGGAGATGCGTAATGTCAAGGAGGAGGGTGGCTGGGTAAAGAAACCATTCTACAAGGTTGACGAGCGCTACCCCTACGGACACGGCGAAAAATCGGTGTTTATCATCAATCAATATATGCGTTTGAGTGCCGAAGAAGCCATGGCTATCAACTGGCATATGGGCGGTTTCGATGCGAGAGTGATGGGCGGCAGTTACAGCCTCAGCGAAGCGTATGCCAAGTTTAAGCTTGCATTGCTGTTGCACGTTGCCGACCTTGAGGCAACCTACCTTGACGAAGAGCGCGGTTTGAAGTTGTAGTCTTGCTTCAAATTTTTACATACGTATTACGATTTCTGCGACAAAGAGGCTAAAATGATATTTGTTTATATTGCTTTGGCAGTGGTGGCGTTGGTGCTTGTCACTACGGCGGTGATGTTTGTAATGACGTTTTACTCACCGCTGACCAAGGCGCAATACGACGTCAGGGAAGTGCCTACGGGACAAGGCTACGACGAGTACCGTGACAAGATGCTTGCCATGATTGACGAGCTTGCCGTCTACAAGGTCGAGACGGTTGCCATACCATCCGCGGACGGTCTGGTGCTGCTGGGCAAGTACATTCACGTTGCCGACGGTGCGCCGCTTGACATCATGGTGCATGGTTATCGCGGACTTGCCGTGCGTGATTTCAGCGGTGGAGCGGTCGCGCGTATAAAAAGCGGACACAATGTATTGCTCGTCGAGCAGCGTGCTCACGAACATAGCGGCGGTCATGTAATTACATTTGGCATACGGGAACGATTCGACGTTATGCGCTGGGTAGACTATGCCGTGCGCCGTTTCGGTAACGATGTCAAAATCGTTCTTTTCGGCGTATCGATGGGCGCGGCAACGGTGCTTATGACGTCAAACCTTGGTTTGCCGCCGCAGGTCAAGGCAATCTGTGCAGACTGTCCTTATTCGTCGCCTGCCGACATAATTAAAAACACCATACGTAGTCTCAAATTGCCCGTATGGCTATGCTATCCTTTGGTTTGGCTTGGCGCGTTGGTGTGGGGACATTTCAACTTGTCGTCCGCTTCCGCGGTCAAGGCTGTTGCCGATGCCACGATTCCGATTCTTATCATGCACGGCATGTCGGATGGTTTCGTGCCATGCGAAATGAGTAAGAAAATTGCCTCGGCAAACCCCGACAAAGTAGAGTTGCACTTGTGGTCGGATGCTGTCCATGCCATGAGCTTTGTCTTGCACACCGACGATTACATGGCAATCGAAAAGGCATTTCTGGACAAGGTTTTGTGATTTTCTTTTGTAATATTCACTTGTAGAGATAAACTTCTTTGAAATGATCAGCGGACATTACTCATAAAAAAACGCTTCGTGTGAAGCGTTTTTTTAATACGTATTGATTTTTTTATTCTTTTTGAGCAATTTCAACGCCGCTTTAGCGTGTCGATTGCCTACGTCAGCCGACGCGCTCCACCAGATTTCCGCTTGTTCCGCGCTTTGTTCGGTGCCTTCTCCGTAGTAGTAGCAATTGCCCAGATTATACTGCGCGCCGGGGTCACCTTCGTAAGCGGCCAGCGCATACCATTCCGCGGCTTTTTTGTCATCTTTTGCTACGCCCAGACCGAAGTGGTAACAATTGCCAAGGTTGTATTGTGCGTCGATGTCGCCGCTTTGTGCGGCAAGTGTATACCAATGTACGGCTTTTTCGTAGTCTCTTTTGGTTCCTTTGCCAAAGAAATAGCAGTTTGCCAGACGGAATTGCGCACTGCGGTGGTTGTTCTGCGCCGCCCTGCCAAACCAATATACGGATTTTTTGAAATCTCTTTCCGTGCCGTTGCCGAAGTAGTAGCGATTGCCGGAGTTGTGCAATGCACATGCCTCGTTGATCGACTTACCGCTTATGGGTGCGTTTCTTGTGTAATGTGTCCGGTTGTTGTTCCTGCCGATTTCGTAGAGCAGTCCCAATTCATACTGAGCCTCCGCATAATCCTTTTCTGCGGACAACGTAAAGTACCGTATGGCTTCTTCGTAGTCGACGTCGGTTCCCGTGCCGTCGCGGTAGCACTCCGCAAGCAAACATTCGCCTTTCGCGTCATTTTGTTCGGCGGCTCTTTTGTACCAACTGAAAGCCGCCTTTTCGTCTGTTTTTACGCCTAGTCCGTACTCGTAACAACGCGCCACGGCAATTTGAGCATGTATGTATCCTGCTTCGGCAGCCTTTTGGTACAGCGTAAACGCTTTTTCGGTATCTTTCTCTGTACCTTCGCCGTTTCCGTAGCAACAGCCCAGATTGTACGTTGCTTTCGCATCGCCTTGCTCTGCGGCATTTAAAAATGTATTGAATAATTCTTTATCTATAATCATAATTCAGCGTTTCGTGTTTTGTCTATTTAAACAAATTTACAATGGTCTCGCACACAATCCGGCGCATAGCGTCGTAGTTCAGATACTTGTGTTTGTCAAACACGTACTCGTGTGCAAAACTCTGCACAAGGTTTATTGCAAGGTGCACGCGCTCGGTTTTGTTTGGCGTTGCAATGCCCATTTCCGTCAGCTGTGCCGACACGCCCTTGGTTATACGATCTTCCAACCCCAAAAACTGTCTGTCAACCGCTTCGTCGGACGAAGCCAGACTGTGCAACGTGTTGTGCAACTGCGCGTGCGACGTATGCATGGCAATGGTGGTGTCCACAACCTTTGCGACAAGTCCGCCGATATCCAGCGGCTGTTGTATGTCGCGGAACAGTGCGATTATCGGCTCGGTCACTTCGTCAAGGTAAATCTCCAGCACGCACAACAGAATGTCGTGCTTGTCGTGGAAGTATCCGTACACGATGCCCGTACTTACGCCTGCTCGCTTGGCAATTTCTACGGTATTGGTGCCGTAGTAGCCAATCTCACTGAACAGTTCGTAGCCGGCTTGTATAATTCGGTTCTTTTTTTCTATGCTGCGCTCTTGTTGAGGCTGTCTGATGTCGTTTGCCATAGGCACATTATACCACACTACAAATAAAAAGCAACCCCATTGCGCAAAAAAGTTGAAAAAATGTGAAAAAACATTCGTATTTTGTTTGACAAACTCATATTGTGGTGGTACAATCTACGTGAATTTGAAGAAAGTTTCACATTTGTTCCCGTTTACGGAGTGCAAAGCGGTGGAACGCAAGGAGAAAACATGCCATTGGTATTTGCCCCCACCAATACAAATCTGACGATAGTCAAGATTGTTGCGGACGACAAACTGAAAAAACATCTGGAAAGTCTCGGCATACTTGTTGACGGCGACATAGTGGTGCTAAACACCACCGGCGGTAGCGTAGTGTGCAAAATCAAGGACGGACGTATCGCGTTGGACAGCGATATTTCCACAAAGATTTTTGTCAAGACAAAGTAACTTCGCTTAATCTCGCATGCGGCAATGCCGCGGCGCGGTTGATACAATCAAAAAAATTAGAATAAGGAGAAAGAGAAAGCTATGCAAAAGACACTTGATACTTTTGCCATCGGCGAAACGGGCGTTGTCAAGTCCGTTGCCGGCGAAGGAAAAATCAAACGTCGCTTGTTCGACATGGGTATCACTCCCGGTGCCGAAATCTACATGCGTAAGCGCGCTCCCTTGGGCGACCCCATCGAAGTGACGTTGCGCGGCTACGAGCTGACGTTGCGCAAGACCGAAGCTTGCTGCGTTACAATGGAGGTGGCTGACTAATGAAACGTTTTGCACTTGCCGGCAACCCTAACTGCGGCAAAACAACCTTGTTTAACAGCCTTACAGGCAGCACGGCGCACGTAGGCAACTGGCCCGGCGTAACGGTTGACAAGCGTGAAGGTACCTACAAAAAGTGTGCCGAACCCATTGCCATCGTCGACTTGCCCGGTATTTACTCTCTGTCGCCCTACACGCCGGAAGAAGTAATCGCTCGTAACTACATACTGGACGAGAAACCCGACTGCGTTATCAACATCGTAGACGCAACTAACCTGGAACGTAACCTGTATCTCAGCACGCAAATCATGGAAATCGACGTACCCATGGTCATTGCGCTCAACATGATGGACGCCGTTGCTGAGCAAGGCGACGAAATCAACGCTGCGGAACTGGAGCGTCGTTTGGGTGTACCCGTGGTCAAGATCTCCGCACTTAAAGAAACGGGTCTTAAAGAGTTGATGGACAAGGCGTACAACGAAAGCAAGAAGGTTCGCAAGGGAACAACCGTGCTTACCGAAACAAGCGTTTCGCACCTTATCAACGACGTGGCCATTGCTCTCAAGGGTCAAGGCGTAGACAATCCATTGTTCCACGCTGTCAAGCTTGTCGAAGGCGACGAAATCGAAGTAGGCATGCACAAACAAACCGTGCCGATGGTGGACGAGTTTAAGCAAAGTCACAACGACGAAACGTTCGGTACCGACTACGAAGCGCTTGTTGCCGACGGCAGATACAAGTTTATCAGCAAGCACTTTTCGGTAGTGGTCAAGCGCAAAAACAACGACCGCACCAAGCTTAGCAAAAGCGACAAAGCCGACAAGGTGCTTACCCACAAGATTTGGGGTATTCCCATCTTCCTTGTGATACTGTTCCTTATCTTCCACTTGACCTTCTCCGAAAACCTGTTCTTCATCAATGGTTTTACCGAAGACCAAGCTTGGATGCCTAGTCTGTCCGACAACGAAGCTTTCGTCGAACACGATGAAAACGGCGATATTGTCTACGAAACGGACGACGACGGTAACTATATACTCGATTACCTTATTGACGCCAACGGCAACTACGTCAAAGAAACCGACGAAGAAGGCGACTTCGAAGTCGACAGCAACGGCTATCTCGGTAGCAAAATCCCCGTACTCAACTACGGCGGACGTTGGCTTGCAACAATCTACGACGGCACGCTGTACAGCCCCGGTGTAGTAATCAACAACATCTGGAACGACATGATCGTCGGCGACTTGTTCGGTCTTGTCAAAAGCGGCGTAGAAGGCAGTGGTATGGCCGACTGGGCAAAGGGACTTATCAATGACGGTATCATCGAAGGTCTTGCCGCAGTACTCAGCTTCCTGCCTCCGATCCTTGTGCTGTTCCTGTTCTTCAGCATCCTCGAAGACAGCGGTTACATGGCGCGTATTGCGTTCATTCTTGACCGTATGTTCCGTAAGTTCGGTCTGTCCGGTCGTGCATTCATGCCCATGATCATGGGCTTCGGTTGCAGCGTACCTGCAATGATCAACACTCGTACCCTTGCCGACGACAAGGAACGTACCGCGACAATCCGCGTAATTCCTTTCTTCAGCTGTGGCGCGAAGTTGCCCATCCTTACAGCCGTTGCGGGCGCGCTTGTGCTTGGCACAGGTATCAATGCCGACCTTATCACTTACAGCATGTACTTGCTCGGTATCGTTACGGCAATCGTGGCAGTGTTGCTTATGCGCTCCACGACATTGAAGGGTGAAACGCCTCCGTTCATCATGGAGTTGCCCGCTTACCACGCACCTCAATTCAAAAACCTGATGTTGCACTTGTGGGACAAGGCAAAGCACTTCGTCAAGAAGGCATTTACCATCATCCTTGCTTCTACAATCATCATTTGGGTACTTACCCACTTTGACTTCGGTTGGCACTTGCTCGCCGACGAGGAAATCAACCAAAGTATCCTTGCCAACATCTCCATGCTTGTGCAGCCGCTGTTCACTCCGCTCGGATTCGGTAGCCAATTGGGCGAATTCGGTTGGGTGTTCGTGCTTGCGGCAGTCAGCGGACTTATCGCCAAGGAAAACGTAATTGCAACCTTCGGTACATTGGGCGCATGCTTGCTTGCAGTAGCTTCTCAAGACGGTTCTGCGCTTGCAGGCGTTGCAGACAAACTTGCAATGTGCAACATTTCTTCCGAAGCAGGTATCGGCGCTGTCAAGGCAATGATTATCGCTACGGGTATCAGCAATGCCGGTCTTATCTCCTTCATTGCGTTCAACATGACCACAATCCCCTGCTTTGCCGCAGTGGCAACAGCCAAGGGCGAACTGTCCAACAAAAAGACTTATTTGTGGACTTTGCTCTTCTGGATTGCAACCAGCTATCTTGTAGGCGCAATCATCTACACGATCGGCAATTGGTGGTGGACGTCCTTCATTTGGGCAGTAGTTGTGGCCTTGGTAGTGTGCGGAATCGTGCTTTACAACAAGCGTAGAAACAGCAAAGCTACTACCGCAACCGTTGCGTAGTAAGTAAATATCAATGGTTTGCGGGGAAGGAATACTTAAAAAGG
>CAKQXG010000120.1 GCA_934281515.1 uncultured Clostridia bacterium
TGGGCTAAAATGAAAGAAACCAAGCTTGCTTGGGACGAACATGCTTTGTCGGAGTATACCGACGTCAAGCAAGTAGTACTGCACAACAATATCACGGTAGAAAAGAAAAATCTGCCCGACAGCTATTTCTGGCACAAGGGTGACAAAGCCACTCTCAGATGGGAACCGTGTTACGATAGCGCACTGAACGATTGTACGCCGAATCACCTAAAGGGATTGCTCGAAGGCTCTATTAAGGAAAACTACCGTGGCGAAGATTGGGAAGAGGGAGGTTACAGAAACCAAAAAGCACTTTATGTCAGCAACGGTATCGGCGTCAACGGCAACTACATGACCCTCGGCTACAAAAACGGTCTGACCGTCGAAAAGGACGGCAACGGCAAAGACGTAATCAAGGCCGACAACGGCGGTATTTACATCGTTTGCGACTTCAACAGCAGCAAGGACACAATGTACAACGAGCCGCACACTTCCTTTATGGCTTACCACAAACACGGCTCGGAAAACTCACAAGGCACAAGAGAAGTAAAGAATGTAACCTTTATCGGCAACTCGGGCAAGACGGACATTGTCAACGGACCTGCGGAACTGATGATGTTCCAGGCAAAACTCGACGGAGTAAAACTCGACAATATTGTCGGCAACAAATGGTTCTGCAATGCGGAGCTTGACCTCGGCACCTCCGTCGACATTACAAACTGCAAGTTCTACGACAGTTTCAGTCAGATGGTTTTCGGATGGTACGCAGATACAATCAACGTTACCAACTGCGAAATGAAGCGTAGCGGCGGACCGCTGTTTATCCTTGTCACCAAGACCGAGAGTGAAGACAGAGACGAGTACAAGGCAAGCAATACCGTACTTAACATCGATTCGGTTGCCAACATGAACAGTTGGCTTACGGGTGCCGAGGCGTGGTTTACCATTAACCTGGGGGCAGAGTCGGCAAGTATGGCGAGCCAGTTGCTTGCATTGCCCAAAATTGTGGACAACACCGCAGGAAGCCACTTTGCACAAGTCGGTGCGGACTACACTGTCAAGAGCAACGCAATTGCGGTACTTATCCCCACTCCCGGCGACGTGTTCAAAAACACCAGCAGCATTATCGGCAAAATCAAGGTGGGCGATACGGAATACGGCATGGACGACAAAACGTTTAAAGCCATCATCGGTTCCTCGGCAGAAGCTAGCGTTGCGCCCGTGTTTAAGAGCGGCAGTAAGGACATGACCGCCACAATGGGACAAAACGTCAACTACGGTTACATTGCCGCTATCCCCGACGGAAAAGACGTCATATCCGGCGCGGCAAAACTGCTCAACCCGACGGCCGATACAATGGTGTCTGCAATAATTCAAAATTGGCAAGCGTTGGGACTTCAAGCACAACCCACAGAAGAACAAGCAACGGAAATTGCAAACAAACTGTGGATGGATTCGTGGAGCAAACAGCATACGGATACATTCGGACTGTACATCAACCCCGCGCCGCTGGCAGGACAATCGGGATTGAAACACTTCCTGATGGTATTCGGCGAACAAACAGCTCAACAATAACAACGTAAAAACAACACAAAAAGGGCAGGACTTGGATTCAAGTCCTGCCCTTTTGCTACAAGGTGAATTATACTTTTAAGCGCAACGTTAAGAAAAAGAGCGTATTTCCTCTGATCTCGGCAAAACAGTTTTCTGTCGTTGCCAAATCGATTAGGGCTACGTCAAACGGTTTTCAAGTGTACAAATAGTAAAAGTTTTTGGAAAGGGGTGCGGGGAGAACCTTTTTGCCTAAAAAGGTTCTCCCCCAAATACTTCAAAATCAAAAACTAAAAAATAACTAAATTACCCATTCGCCGTCGCGGAACAGGGGTACGACTGCGCCGTCAAAACCTATGCCGTCGATGTCGATGTCCTTGGTGCCTACCATAAAGTCTACGTGTTGCAGGCTGCTGTTCATGCCGTGTTCGGCAAGTTGCTCGTTGGTCATTGCCGTACCGCCCTTGACGGTGGTTGGGTAGCTTGCGCCGAAAGCAAGGTGGCAGCTGGCGTTTTCGTCAAACAGTGTGTTGAAGAACAGTATACCGCTTTCGGCAATGGGCGATTTTTTGCCGATAAGAGCAATTTCGCCAAGGCTCAACACGCCTTCGTCAGCCGACAACAAACCTTTAAGCGCGTCGTAACCGACTTCGGCGGTGTAGTCCACAACCTTGCCGTCGCGGAAAGTGACGGAGAACTTGTCGATAATGTTGCCATTGTTGACAAGCGGCAGTGCGTTGACAACCGTGCCGTTGATTTTTTTGTTGTGCGGCGCGGTAAAGATTTCTTCCGTGGGCATGTTTGCCGTAAAGGGTATGCCGTCTTGTCCTGCTTCTTCTGCCGCCATCCACTCGTGGTCGATTGCAAGACCTACCGTCAGGTCGGTGCCATGCTTGTTGGACATGTGGATGTACTCGAAGTTGTGGTCGTTGAGGAACTTTGCACGGCGGTGCAACGTGTCGATGTGTTTGCGCCATGCCTCGGTCGGGTTGTCGGTGTCAAGGCGCATAATGTGACCGATGGCGTTCCACATCTTGTCGATGGCTTCGTCGACAGGCACGTCGGGGAACACTTGCGCTGCCCATGCGGGTGTAGGGATACTGACGATTGTCCAACGCAGGTAGTTGCTCATGGTTGCTTTGCGGAAGTTTACCATGGCTTTGCTTGTAGCAACGTTGGCTGCGGCTAGTTTGTCGGGATCGCAACCTTTGTAGATGTTGGGGTTGCCTGCGCTGATGCTGACAAGACAGCACTTGTGGTCGATAAAGTATTGCGCTTGCGCAACTTGGTAGTCGGGTACGTCGCACAGTGTTTCCTTGTCGGCGTTAAGCATGTTGATGCGCCCGAGCACTTCGTCACGCCATTGCATAAGCACACGCTTTGCGCCGAATTCGTACGCCTTTTCGGCAATACGGTGGGCAAAGTCGGCGCAGTTGACGTCGCAGCGGATAACTACTTCTTGCCCTTTTTGCATGTTTGCGCCGATTCTTATTGCAAGCTCGGCAAAATTGTTCAGTTGTTTTTCGGTAAGCATAGTCTACTCCTTTCGCTTGCACATATGCGCATATGTATGTATGCGCCGCAAACGACATATGTAAATTTGTACATATGTATTATATCCGCTTTTGCAGTGCATGTCAAACAAATATACGTGAAGTATTTTTCATATTTGGCGCAAGCAAATTACTTTGCGTTTTTATTTTGGTGTTTGCTCAAAAAAGTTGTAGGGTCAGTAACTTTGTCATTCTGCTTGTCTGTAAGTCGTGCTTGTGATATAATCGGTACATAGACGATAACAACTACGGAGGATTTATGAAAAACCCAATCGTTACAATTACAATGGCTGACGGCAAGCAAATCAAGATCGAACTGTACCCCGACGTTGCGCCGGAGACGGTAAACAACTTTGTGTCGCTGGTAAACAAAGGCTTTTACAACGGACTCAAGTTTCATCGCGTTATCCGCGGATTTATGATACAGGGCGGTTGTCCCAAGGGCAACGGTACGGGTGGTCCCGGCTACTGCATCAAGGGCGAGTTTGGCGCAAACGGCGTTGCAAACGACCTTATGCACGAGCGCGGAGTAGTCAGTATGGCACGTGCACAAAACCCCGACAGCGCAGGCAGTCAGTTTTTTATCATGCACTACGATGCGCCGCACCTTGACGGACAGTACGCCGCTTTCGGTCGGGTGATCGAGGGTATGGACGTGGTGGACGAAATTGCCGACGAGTACACAGACTACAGCGATCGTCCCTACTACGACCAAATAATGAAGTCTGTCACCGTCGACACTTTCGGCGAGACTTATCCCGAGCCGCATAAGATTTCTAAATAATTTTTGGGTGTTGGTTTTGAGGGGAATGGAAACTTTTTTCCAAAAGTTTCCATTCCCCTCACACAATTACTTTTTAAAAGCTTTAATCTGGTAAGTAATCAGTAGCTTACTTTGTTTTCAAAAATTTTTTTCAATTATTGACGATTTTCACGTTTCAAACTATTGCATTTTGCCGAAAATAGTGCTAACATAAGTACAGGTACCCCCTGTGGGTACAAATGTATCGCCTTTTTGTCACCGTATAGTGTAAGCAATACAGTGTTCGGGTTTAACAAGATTGCGGATTTACCGTCACCAATGCTTGTTGCTTTGAGCGCCGTATTGTTGTCAAGTCATCAAAGCACGTTGCATGCGGCTGCGCAACGTTGCAGAAATGTGTTGAAGTAGAGCATTTTTCAGTGGCGAAAGACGGAAAGGGGAACATATGAAACAGAAATTTAACGTAACTGGTATGACGTGTTCGGCTTGCTCCGCACATGTCGAAAAGTCAGTACGTGCCGTCAATGGCGTTGCCGACGTCAATGTCAGCTTGCTTACCAACAGCATGAGCGTAGACTACGACCCTGCCGTCACCGACGTCAAACAGATTGTCGCGGCTGTCAAAAAGGGCGGCTACGGTGCATCTCCGCTGCAAGCAGACGGAACTGTGGCGCAAACGGCAACTTCGTCCGCGCCTGCGGTACAAAACAGCGTAGGTTTGGCTCGGTTGCTTATCAGCCTGATATTCTGCGCCGTGCTTATGTACGTGTCCATGGGCGCCATGCCGGAGTTCAATTGGCCGCTGCCGAGTTTTCTCACCGACCACGCCAATGCGGTGACATTTGCGCTTGTGCAGATCGTGCTGTGTTTGCCTGTGTGGTATGTCAACCGCAACTACTTTATTGTAGGGTTCAAACGCTTGTTCGGGCTTGCGCCCAACATGGATAGCCTTATTGCCGTGGGTAGTGCCGCGAGCGCACTGTACGGGTTGGTTATCACATTTTTGATGAGCTACAATCTCGGACAATGGGCGGCAACGGGCGATGCAATGTATATGGATGCCATTGCCAAGTATCACCACATGTTGTACTTCGAGTCGTCGGCGATGATTCTTGCGCTGGTTGACTTGGGTAAGTATTTTGAAGGGCGTAGTAAGTCTCGTACGGGCGACGCGCTCAACAAGTTGCGCAAATTGGCTCCGCAAAAAGCGTTGCTGTACGTTGACGGCGAAGAGCGCGAAGTGGACAGCAAATCGGTTGTCGCAGGCAACATTGTGGTTGTCAAGGCGGGTATGAGCTTTCCTGCAGACGGCAAAATCGTGTTCGGCAGTTGCTTCGCCGACGAGAGCGCGATAAGCGGCGAATCCTTGCCGAGAGAACTTGCCGAGGGAGATACCGTCATAGGCGGAACGGTCAACGTCGGCGGCTATGTGCGTGTTGCCGTCACCCATGCCGGTGTGGACAGCACGTTGAGCAAAATTATCTCGCTTGTTGAGGACGCAAGCAGCAGCAAAGCACCGATACAACGCCTTGCGGACAGAATCTCCGCCGTGTTTGTGCCTATTGTAATGAGCATTTCGCTGGTGTCGTTTGTGGTGTGGTTGTGCGTCGGCGCGAGCATTGGTACCGCGCTGAACTTTGCGGTGTCGGTGTTGGTCATTTCTTGTCCGTGCGCACTCGGTCTTGCCACCCCCGTCGCAATTATGGTATCGACCGGCAAGGCGGCGCAAAACGGAATTTTGATTAAAAACGGCGAAACGTTGGAAAAAATTTCGCACATCAAGTATGTTGCGTTGGACAAAACAGGTACCGTCACCGTGGGCAAACCGCAGGTGCGCAAGTTTGTGTCGAGCGTTGATGAACAGGCGTTTTTTGCAATTGTCGCAGGCATAGAAAAACAGAGCGAACATCCGCTCGGCAAAGCCGTCGTTACCTATGCCGAAGAACGCGGCTACACCCTTGTGGAGCCCACGGACTTTACCACCGTGCCCGGCAAAGGCGTGGTGGCAACCGTTGACGGACATACCTACGCGGTAGGCAACGCCAAATTGATGAACGAACAGGGCGTTGCGGAAGCCGACTACAGCCAAGCCGTGCAAGACTTTGCTCACAATGCGCTTACCTGCCTTGTGGTGTCGTGCGACGGCAAGTACGTCGGTACAATCGGCGTGGGCGACGAAATCAAACCGACGTCGGTTGAGGCAATAGCCCTATTAAAGCAGTTGGGACTTGTACCTATTCTTATTACAGGCGACAACGCCGTAGCAGCCAAGGCTGTTTGCGACGAAGTAGGCATAGACAAGTTTGTGGCAGAAGTGTTGCCGCAACAAAAGGAACAAAAAATTGCCGAATTGATGCAGGACGGCGTTACGGCTATGGTTGGCGACGGTATAAACGATGCGCCTGCGCTTGCGCGTGCCGACATAGGCTTTGCAGTTTCCGACGGTTCGGATATCGCAGTCGACAGCGCCGACGTGGTTCTTGTCAAAAACGACCTTC
>CAKQXG010000121.1 GCA_934281515.1 uncultured Clostridia bacterium
TATTTTAAGCATATTATCCGTGTGTACGATAGACGTTGATAACCGCAGGAATGGACAACATTTTCGTCATCAACTGCGAAACCTGATCGTGGTTGTTGATTTCCACCGAAACGGTAGCTACCGCGTTGCCCTTCTTGTCCTTACGAGCGTTGATACCCACCATCGGCAAACCTTCGTTGACAATGGTTTTGGTAATCTCGGCAAAGATATCGCCTTTATCCTCGGCAATTATCTCGATCGTAGCAACAAACGTTGCGCCCTGCACTTCTGTCTGTGCCCAGACGGCTTCGACAAGGCGTTCCTTTTCCATGCTCTTTACCGACGGACAGTCGGCGCGGTGTATACAGATACCGCGACCGCGAGAAATGTAGCCCACAATGTCGTCGCCGGGGACGGGCGAACAGCACTTGGAAAAGCGCACCAACAAGTCGTCCATGCCCTTGACAATGACTGCATTCTCTCTGCTGCCGCCGTTTTTGCGCTTGCGTGCGTTTTGTTGCATGCGGAAACGTTGTTGCAGTTGTGCATTGCCGTTGATAAGCTTTGCCATGACGGCACTAAGTCCGATACTGCCGTAGCCGATTGCCGCATACATCTCGTCGGCGTCGTTAAACATGTATCGTTCGCATGTAGCTTGGATAGCTTCGGGTGTAAGCAATTCCGACGTAGTAAATCCACGGTGTTTGCAGTCGCGCTCCACCATCGATTTGCCTGTACGAATGTACTCTTCTTTAAGTTCGCGCTTAAAAAACTGCCTTATTTTTGCCTTTGCGGACGGCGTTGTAGCAATTTTCAACCAGTCGCGCGATGGTCCCTTGGTATTGGGGTTGGTCAACACTTCCACCGTATCACCCGTATTAAGTTGGGTGTTTAGCGGCACGATTTTGTTGTTGACCTTGGCACCTACGCACTTGTTGCCGACCTGGCTGTGTATTGCATAGGCAAAGTCCAGCGCGTTGGCACCTGCAGGCAACACCTTGACGTCACCGTTGGGGGTAAACACGTACACTTCGTTGGTAATGCTGATGTCCTTTTTGATAAGGTCCAAAAACTCCTTGCTGTCGCGGAAGTCGTCGTTGTAACTCAGCACTTCCTTGACCCAACGCAGTTTGTCGTCCATAGCCGTTGCACCGGTTACGCCTTCCTTGTACTTCCAGTGTGCGGCAATACCGTATTCGGCAACTTTGTGCATTTCGTGAGTACGAATCTGCACTTCTATCGGGTAACTGTGCCCGTCAAACTCGGTAAACACCGTCGTGTGCAACGATTGGTACAGGTTGGGTTTGGGTACGGCAATATAGTCCTTGAAACGCCCCGGCATCGGCTTCCATCTGGCGTGAATTGCGCCCAAAACGGCGTAGCAATCCTTGATTGAGTCGACAATCACGCGCACTGCGGTCAGGTCATATACCTGATCGAGCGTTTTGTGATGGTTCTTCATCTTTTTGTAAATGCTGTACAAGTGTTTGACGCGCCCGTATATGTCGAAGTCGGCGATGCCTGTTTTCTTCAGCTCGTCCTTTACCTGTTCGATAAAGTTGTCGACAATCTCGTCACGTTCCTGCTTTTTCAGCGCAATACCTTCGGCAATCGAAAAGTATGCCGTCGGGTCGAGATACTTAAGGCACAAGTCCTCCAACTCGCACTTGATTTGCGACATACCCAGTCTGCCTGCAATGGGCGCAAAAATGTCCAACGTCTCTTTGGCTGTGCGCTGTTGCTTTTCGGGAATCATATATTGCAGGCTACGCATGTTGTGCAAACGGTCGGACAACTTGATGAGCATCACGCGGATGTCCTTTGCCATGGCAAAAAACATTTTGCGCATGTTTTCCGCTTGTTCCTCTTCCTTGTCGTGAAAGGTGATTTTCTCCAGCTTTGTTACGCCTGCGACGAGGTCGGCAATCTCGTCGCCGAAACGCTTGCGCAAGTCCTCGTCCGTAACGTAGGTATCTTCGACCGTGTCATGCAACAAGGCGGCACAAATCGTGGACACATCCATGCCCAAGTCAATCAGAGTGTCGGCGACAATGGTCGGGTGGGTAATGTAAGGACGACCACTTGCGCGAAATTGTCCTTCGTGCGCCTTTTTTGCCACCTCGAAAGCGTCGTATATTTTGTCAACGTCTGCCGCATGGTAGTAATGCTTGACCTTACTTAAAAAGTTTTGTATGGTCACCTCGGCAGGTTCTTTTTCTGTATACATATTTACTCCGTAGTTTTTGTCGAAAAGCGACTGCAGTTAAAACGCAGTCAACGGTACTCGACAAAAGACATCAGCAACATTTTTTAGTAACTCAACTAATTGCAATCAACAAGTTGCAATCTTGACTCACTCCGCAAAGGCTCTGTACAATGCAGAGTTTGTCAGTTCGGCGCGTACGCCTTCGACAAACTCCACCGTGTAACGGTCAATTTGTTTGAGCAAGCCCAATTCTTCAAACACACGCACGGCAAGCAAAAATTGCGCATAGGTCATCTTGTTGAGAAGGTAGCGATCGAATACGCTTTTTACACTGTCGTAAGGATCTTTTTTGCGAAGCGCGGCATAGGTCAACTTCATAATGTCCCGCGACAACATCACTCTGTACAGGTCGGCACGAGCAGGACTGCACACAACGTACACGGTGTTGTCTGGCAATTGCCTGCACGCCTTGCCGCCGACAAAATACACGACGTGATTGTATTGCGAAAAGTCGTAGTCGGGCAACGGCGAAATCGCAACTCGCTTGCCGCTGTTACCGGTGCCGAAAAACACGTCAACGGCGTAATCGTCAAACACGGGGTTATCTGCATTGGCAAGGTAGGTGTCGTAGTCGTCGAACACGGCGCAAACCGAGTCGCTTTGCAATATTGTTGACAATTTGTCGCCGTCGGACAACTCTTCGGGCACATTTGCCGTACAATTTTTGACAAAATTGAGCGTGTACAGCTCGTCGAAACAAACGGAATTGGTCAGCGTAATGTCCTCGATGATACCGCCAAGGTTGTGAGTGTAGCTGTCTACGTCAAGGGTGCACAGCAAATCAACGCTCGCCCCCCTGTTGAGATAGGGAGCATATACGCCGTATTTGAAGAAACCTTTCAGCTCCAGACCGCTTGCAAGAGTGACAGATAAATGAGTACCGTCCTTGCCGAAAGTGTTGGCAAATTTGACGCTGTCACGCACGCGGCACACGATTTTGTCCTGCGGCAACAGCGGTTGCAGGTAACCTTGCGCTTTGAATATTTCCTGTGCGGTGCCGTCGACTCCGAGTTCGGCGTCGTAGTACATATGCTTGGTAAACACTTCCTTGTCGTAGTTTGCAAACACTGCGGAAAGCGCCTGTTTCAGTGCGTCTACATTTTGCTTGGATACGGTAAAGCCGACTGACGCTTTGTGTCCGCCAAACTTGACAAGCCAATCTTTGCATTGACGAAAAGCGTCAAACAAATCGACGCCGTCGATACCGCGTGCCGAGCCGACGTAGTTGTCTCCGTCGTCGGTCATCACCACGGCAGGCAGGTAGTATTGCTCCTTGAAACGTGCGGCGGCAATGCCCAGCAATCCGTGCTGCCACTTGTTACCGACAAGATACACCACTCTGTCGGCGCGTACGGCAACCGGGTCGATCATTGTTTCGGCTTCGGCAACGATGTCATCGAGAAACTCCTTGCGCTGCTCGTTTAGTTGTAGTAGTTTTTCCGACGTTGCTTTGTCGGCTTTGTTGTGTTGCAGTAGCACTTCGAGTGCCGCATATGGATTGCCCACGCGCCCTGCCGCATTGATTTTGGGCACGATGCGCATGGCAATGTCGCACGAAGTGAGATTTGACACCGACACCTTGCTCAACTCGGCAAGCTTGCACAAGCCTTTGTTACGCCAATTGGCTATGCCGCACTTTACAATAGCGCGGTTTTCGTCTGTCATGGGCATAATATCACCGATAGTGCCGATACTTGCTAAGTCTACGTAGTCCATAGCCGTTTGACGGTCGGACAATGCCTCCACCAACTTCCACGCCACTCCGCTACCGGACAGGTATGCAAACGGGTAACCGATTTTCGGGTTGACGCACACGCAATCGGGCAACACTTCGGGCAATTCGTGGTGGTCGGTGACAATCACTTCCACGCCGAGTTCGTCCTTGATACGTTCCACTTCGTCGGCATTGCTGATACCGCAGTCCACGGTGATTACAAGGTCGTAGTAATGTTTAGAAAACTCCTTAATTACGGCGTCGGCATGCAAGCCGTACCCTTCGTCGCGCGTGGGGATAAGTACCTTGTTGTACACACCGTGCTCGGTAAAGTACAGGCTCAACACTGCGCTCGACGACAGTCCGTCCGCATCGTAGTCGCCGCAAATAAGTATACTGCCGTCGTTTTCTATGGCAAGCCTGATAAGCTCAACCGCCTCGTCCATACCGCTCATTTCCGACGGAGAGTGGAAACACATTTTGTCGCCGAGGTACTCTTCGGCGTTGTCGGCTGTTACGCCGCGTGCGGCAATTACGGCGGCAATACCGTCGCTAAAACCCCTGTCGGTCAAAAAGGACAGGTCGGCAATATCTGTTGTACGTTTTACATAGTTTTCGCGCATAGTACTCCGCTAACAGAAAAGCCTTCTAGTGTATAGAAGGCTTGTTTCCGTATAGATAATTGACAATTTATATTTGTCCGTCAAGCCTTGTGCAAGGCAGTATTAGTCGGCACTCTTGACAAAGGGAGCGACAACCTTGACAAACAATCTGTTGAGACCCATGGTCGCGATGAAAGACAGCAACGTCATGTAGAAGAACACATTGCCGAACGGAGCCGTGACAACCGTGGGGATGAGCCACAAAACAATACTCAATACAAGAGCAATGCCGTGGACGATAAGGTTGAGTTTGTCGGTATCCTTGTATCCCTTGTAGCAGGAGCTTTCAAACGTCTTGGTTGCAAGATAGCCGTTGATTGCGCCAAGCGACTTGTAATTGAATACAAACATAAGAACAAGTCCGCAAACAAGACCGACAAGCGCAGCCGTGTTGAAGATTTGCAAACCGATAAGACCCGCACAGATGACAAACAACACCATCACGATAAGTTGTGAGTACATAGCGGCAATACCAAGAGCCTTGAACTTGACAAGCATTACAATCCAGCCTGCAATCATAAGTGCAGCAACAACGCACAGCACGATGATGCCGCCGATACCATCGTTACGAGTAATGTCGTTTTCCGACAGTTCGCCGACAAGTGCACCCGTCTTGATGTAGCTGTTGAGACGTTTGGCGTAAGCTTCATTGGATTGGTTCATTGTGCCGACCTGGATTTGCACCGTGTTGTCGGATGTTTTCCATGCGCCAAGACTGATAAAGCTCTCGTCCAACGCAACGTAGTATGTCGTGCTTGTGGACATACTGCTAGCTGCCTTTTGACCTGCTTCGTTAAGCTTGACTTCCAGAATGCAGTACGTTTGGTTGCTGTTGGTGTAGCGACGATAAGTCGAGCTCTTGAAGTGTTCCGGCTTCAACAAAACGTTGCTCGAGTTGTAAGTGATGCTACCACTACTGCTACTGCTGCTGCTACTGGAAGAGAACACTTCCAACTTGCCTGTAGCCGTAACGCTTGACAGAACGTTGTCTGCGCTGGTCAACTCGTAGTTAGCCGTCTTGGGTACCGTTACGGACACAACGTTGTCCTTGGCGGAAACGGCGCAACCGTAGTAGCCGTAGGCTTCTACAAGTCTTTGTTTAATTTGCTTTACAACGGTTTCGACCTTGGCGTCCTCGTCAAGAGTAACGTCGTAGGTACCGCAGACGGTGTCTGTGTACAGACCGCTAGCTTGTATAAGAGTCAACGGAGAGTGATATTGATTGTACTCGCCGTAATTGATAGCAACGGGATAAACTGCGAAAAACGCAATAGCCAAAACTACTACCGCCACAATGGTCAAAATAATGGCGGACGCTTTTTTACTCATCTTGTGAGCCTCCTTGTCTTTACCTAGCCGCCTGTACGCAAAAGCTGCGCACCGACTGCCAAACGGGCAATTGCCCAAAATAACTATTCTATTATAATGGTATATCCAAAATTAGTCAATCACTTTTCCGTTTTTTTCCGCGTGTTTCCGTCAAAAAAGACATAAAAATAGCTCCGAAACACTTTTCGGAGCCAAATGGCATACTTTTACGCCGCTACGACACCTCGTAACCACCTGACGTGGACGCACTACGCTTCGGGCAATAACTCAGTGAAACGGCGTAGATTGGTGCAGATAGTGGCAACAGTTGACGGCAACGCGAAGGAGCCACCTGACGTGGACGCACTACGTACAGCCAATGTGTAACTACCTTCGCAAACCACGAACC
>CAKQXG010000122.1 GCA_934281515.1 uncultured Clostridia bacterium
GGCTAGTATTATGAAAATCAAAATTACCGCAGACAGCACGTGCGACCTTTCGCCGGAACTTATCGAACGCTACAACGTGGGCATTATGCCTTTGCACGTTTCTTTGGGCGAGAACGACTTTCTGGACGGCGTGACGATACAACCGTCGGCAATCTACGACTACTATGCGTCGAAGAAACAACTGCCCAAGAGCGGTTGCCGTACCGAGGAAGAGTACTACGATTTCTTTAAGGGATTTTTGGATGACGGCTACGATGCGGTAATCCATTACGACATTTCGGCGGATATGTCCGGTTCGTACAACAATGCAACGGCGGCTGCAGCCAAACTGGACAATGTATACACGGTGGATAGCCGTAGTTTGAGTACAGGCACGGGTTTGTTGGTGCTTGACGCTTGCGACATGGCGGCAAAGGGTATGGCTCCCGACAAGATTATTGAGCGCAGTTTGAAGCGTGTACCTAGCGTGCAAGCAAGCTTTATTATCGACAAGCTGGAGTTTTTGTATCGCGGCGGCAGATGCAGTTCCTTGGTGTACCTTGGCGCAAACCTGTTGCAAATCAAGCCCGTTATTGTTGTTGCCGACGGCAAGATGGGCGTCTGCGGCAAGCCGATGGGCAAGTATTCCAGATGTATCGACAAGTATATTGCCGAAATCAAAAAGGACTACGCCAACCCCGACAAAACTCGTGTGTTTGTGACGCATACTAAAATGGACGACGGACTTGCCGAAAAAGTGGTGGAAGCCGTCAAGAGTTGGAACATTTTCGACGAAGTGTTGGAAACGACGGCAGGTTGCACCGTTACAACGCATTGCGGCAGCAACACGATAGGCATACTGTTTATCAACGACGGCGGCATTGCGGAGTAAGCACTGCACGCGACAACAGTGCCGAACGATACATGCGAAACGACATTGTGTAAGCAAAAAACGCATACGTATAAGGGATTTTGAGTAAAAGCACTCCTCTTCGGGAGTGCTTTTTGCGTGTGTCTATGTTGGTGTACGGAGAAAGAAATATGGTAAATTCGAGAAAAAAGCAGATAAACGATACGAATAGTAGCTGCACAAAATACTGCAAAAAGTAATATTTTGTCGATGTGCTTTGTACAATACTTGTATGAAAGCTACATTTAAAAGAGTTGCTATTGCATTGGGATTGTTGGCTGCCGTAATGGTGTGTCTGGTGGTCGTCGACGGCGTACGTGCAAAGGAAACGGCGACAGGCGTGACAAGTCTGCGAGTAACTGCCGTGGATTTGGACGGCATGCCTATACACAATGCCGAAGTACGTGTGTGCGACGACAGTTATTTTTGCGACAACAAGGGACGTTCGCCGCAGATTGTGCCGACGCAACTACACAACTCGTACAACGAAGTAATAACGGATTGGTTTACGTTGCATGTAGTGGTGTGCGCCGATGGATATGTGCCGTCGGTGATAATCAACTGCGTGGTGTATGTAGGTCAGTCGCGCGAAGTAACGGTAAAGTTGTATCCCGTGGACGGCAGCGACTTGCCCTACGTAACTTATGTGGAAAGTCCGCCGAGCGACTACCTGGAAAAGTTAATATATCCGTCGCATTAGTTGCCGTTGTAAAGATTGCGCAGTCATCTTCGGACTTTTTTTTCACATCGGATAGAGCCTTTCGGAAAAGTATTCTTGTGCGGCACAACTTTAATGTCTTGTGTCTGCTAAACCCGACGTTCGGTAACTACTTCAACCATTGGTCTGCGGTGTATGTAGTCATATTTAATGCTTTAAAAAAAGTCTATCTCAACGTTTTTGAAAGGATAGGGGAACGGGGGAAGGAAAACTTTTTTCAAAAAGTTTTCCTTCCCCCGTAGTTCTTTATTCCATGTTTTACATCATTAAACTTATTTTTTTCCAAACTTTTCGGCTGTTTCCAACAACATTTGTTCCATGCGTTCCATGCATTTACTTCTTGCAAAGTTGTTGCCTGCCATCTGTATGTAGCGTTGGCGCACGTCGAGGTACTCCCGACGATGTTCTATCCACCAGTCGATTTTTGCGGCAAGGTCATCGCTGTCGTTGTCGACAAAGGTGTTTTCGGAAGTCAGAGCGTAACTTTTGGTTGCGCAACGCGACGAGTCGTTGATGATTGGCACAACGCCGCAAGTAATGGCCTCGAGGCAACTTATACCTTCGGCCTCGATTTCCGCCGCATGTACGTAAAGGTAGGTGTTTTGTAGCATTTTAGGCATTTCTTCCCTTGGAATAAAGCCGATTCTGGGCGGTATTGGTAAATTTTTGCCTAATTTTTCAAACTTTTCACGAAGTGGTCCGTCGCCTGCCAGAATCAACTGTATACGGTGGGAATACTTGCTTTTTGCTACGGCTTCAAACAACACTTTGTGCGATTTTTCTCGGCTGTAACGTCCCGTGTACGCAATTTGTATCAAACCGTTGCAGTCGGGAGCGGTGGCGGCAGGCGAAAAGTTGTCGGTTACGCCGTTGCTGATTACGTAGCCGTTGCTCGGCCCGAACATGCCTTCGTACAGTTCGCGCAGGAATGGTGTAACATAGTGTATGCTGTCGACGTTTTTGTACAGCTTGCCGAAGTGACGGTATGTCAGGTCGTTGGCAGGCTTAAAGTTTTGCATAAATATGTGCGTGGTAAAGTTTTCTGCAAGCAGGTGACACCCCGCGGATACGGGCAAACCCATGTCCTTGGCGATGTCGGTTGCGGCAAGTCCCAGGCCGAAGGGTAACATTACGTGTACGATGTCCACTCCGTCAAAGGCAGCGCGGATAATGTCCTCGTCGGGTTTGGCAAGCGATACGCCGTTCTTTTCCACGTATTTGTTGAAGGGACCGAAGTTCATCGTTGGTACGACAAAGTAGTCGGGTTGGCCTTCCTTGCTTTTGTCACAGCACAACACTCGCACTTGGTGTCCTCGCTCGCGTAGGTAACGTATCAGGTTCATTGCCGCAATGGTGGTGCCGTTGTTCTCCTCGCCAAGCACGTCACAAACTATTGCTATCTTCATTGTCTGTTTTCTCCTTCTTTATGTATGTGTGGTAACCGACGCTGCCGTGTTGACGTATGGTTTGTACCATAAAGTCGTACACTTTGTCGCGTAGTTCGCGCTTGTTTGCGCATTCGTCGGGGTAGATCGGGTCGCTGATGTAAACGGTGGCGAGCGGCGGCAAATTTTTAAACAATTTGTGCGGACGGTAGGTAGTAACCATCGCAACCACCGGCACGTTATGTTTCAGTGGGTAAGCAAACGAAGCGTCGATAAACGGGCGTATCTCGTTGTAGTACGGCCAGATGTGTGCTTCGGGATACACGGTCACAACGCCGCCGCGCTCCACGGTACTTTTCAGCTCCGCCAGAAATTTGCGTGTTGCTTCAATGGTAGAGGGTAGCGGCACTGCGCCCAACATCGGGGTGACTGCTCCGAACACGGGTATGTTTACGGCGTCGGGGTTGACGATTATTTTGTTTGCACGCGGAAAACTGACCATGCTTGGGTTGAACGCGTCGAAACCGTCCTGTGTATGGTTGCCGTACAGGTAGTAGCCGCTTTTAATACTGCGCAATGCTTTGCGGTTGACTATATGCATGCCGAAGCCCAACTTGTTGTACAACCAACCGATAGGCGTGGCAATAAGACGATACAACACAAACGAGCCGATTTTGTAAAAAATGTTGTCGTGGCGATATTTGTAAGTACCGTCTATTTTCTTTTGACGAATCTTGCCGTTGGACCGAGCAAAGTCGTCGTGCAATTCGTCGGTGTAGTAAAAAGTTTTTCTCACGGTTGCACACTCCGTAATACAGTGCAAAAGCGGTGCGTTTTGTTGCTTGGACAGCTCTGAGCGCCTACTTTGCCATTGTGATTATATATTGTATGTAATGCAGGTAAATATAAGGTAAACAGAATGTAAAAACAATCGTAAAATACCCGAGGTTTTAAACAAACAACGGGTTTGCAAAACAACAAGACTTTTGAAAAGGGTATCAGTGTTGAAAAAAGAGAAAACTTTGTTCGAAAGTTTCCCCTTTTCATTAAATCACTGATTGAAGTTTTTTCAAAAAGATTACGCTTTGTTTGCGCTGCCGAGTACTTCGATAATTTTGCGCTTTACTTCTTCCTTCATCATTGCGCGTGCGTCGCCGAGATATTGGCGCGGATCGAAGTGGTCGGGATGTTCTGCGAAGTGCTTACGCACGGCGGCGGTAAAGCTCAGGCGCAGGTCGCTGTCGATGTTGATTTTGCATACAGCCATTTGTGCGGCTTTGCGCAGTTCGCTTTCGGGAATACCGATAGCGTCGGGCATGTGACCGCCGAATTGGTTGACGATGGCAACCTTTTCTTGCGGGACGCTGCTTGCGCCGTGCAACACGATGGGAAATCCGGGCAAACGCTTGCCGACTTCTTCGAGAATGTCAAGGCGAAGTTTGGGGTCTTGACCGGGCTTAAACTTGTATGCGCCGTGGCTTGTGCCGATAGCGATAGCAAGGCTGTCGATGCCTGTGCGTGCAACAAACTCCTGCACTTCGTCGGGACTAGTAAACAAAGCGTCGTCGGCTTCTACGTGTACGTCGTCCTCTACGCCTGCCAACTTGCCGAGTTCGGCTTCTACGACAACGCCGTGTGCGTGTGCATATTCCACAACTTTGCGCGTTACGGCAATGTTTTCTTCCCAAGGCTTGCTGCTTGCGTCGATCATGACGGAAGTAAAGCCGTCGTCGATGCTTTGCTTGCAGATGTCGAAATCTGCGCCGTGGTCAAGGTGCATAACGATGGGGATATCTGTTGTTTCCACTGCGGCTTGCACAAGGTGGCGAAGGTACACAGGGTTAGCGTACTTGCGTGCGCCTGCGGACACTTGCAGGATAACGGGCGAGTGGCACTCGTTGGCTGCTTCGACAATGGCTTGGACCATTTCCATATTGTTTACGTTAAATGCGCCTACGGCATAGCCGCCTTTGTAGGCTTTTTCAAACATTTCTTTGCTGGTTACAAGTGGCATGGTTGTTTCCTCCGTTCATAAATAGATTCTATCACTGGCAAAAACAAATTTATAAAGAATACTCTATACTATTTTGTTGTCAAATTTTTCGTCCCGTGATATAATACCATAGGTATTGTACCACAGTACTTTGTTTCTGTAAAGCAAGTACCAAAAGCAAAGTCGAAAATATTTTTGGAGGTATACTCACATGTCTAAACAAAACGTAAGAGTAGCAATCAACGGATTTGGTCGTATCGGTCGTCTGGCATTCCGTCAGATGTTTGGTGCCGAAGGCTACGAGATCGTCGCTATCAACGACCTTACAAGCCCCAAGATGCTGGCTCACCTGTTGAAGTATGATACGGCTCAAGGCAACTACGTTGCAATGGGTCACACCGTTACGCACAAGGATGCAGTATTGGCAGAAGACGGCAAAACCGTCGTTACGCCCGGCAGCATCACCGTTGACGGCAAGGAAATCACCATTTATGCCGAACCCAAGGCAGCTAACCTTCCTTGGGGCGAACTGAAGGTAGACGTGGTGTTGGAATGCACCGGTTTCTACTGCAGCAAGGACAAGGCTCAAGCTCACATCGACGCAGGCGCACGCAAGGTTGTTATCTCTGCTCCCGCAGGCAACGATCTGCCCACAATCGTTTACGGCGTAAACGAAGGCACCCTGACAGCCGACGACACAATCATCAGCGCAGCAAGCTGCACGACAAACTGCCTTGCACCCATGGCTAAAGCACTCAACGAGTACGCACCCATCGTCAGCGGTATCATGACCACGGTTCACGCTTACACCGGTGACCAGATGGTTCTTGACGGACCTCACCGCAAGGGTGACCTTCGCCGTGCACGTGCCGCCGCTCAGAACATCGTTCCCAACACGACGGGCGCAGCCAAGGCTATCGGTCTTGTTATCCCCGAACTTAACGGCAAACTCATCGGTTCCGCACAACGCGTACCCGTATGCACCGGCAGCACGACAATTCTTGTGGCTGTTGTCAAGGGCAAGGACGTTACCGTTGACGGTATCAACGCTTACATGAAGGGCGCCGCTACACAAAGCTTCGGCTACAACGACGAAATGATCGTCAGCAGCGACGTTATCGGTATGCGCTACGGCAGCTTGTTCGACGCTACGCAAACCATGGTTGCCAAGATTGACGACGACACCTACCAAGTACAGGTTGTGTCCTGGTACGACAACGAAAACAGCTACACTTCTCAAATGGTACGTACAATCAAGTACTTCTCCGAACTGAAG
>CAKQXG010000123.1 GCA_934281515.1 uncultured Clostridia bacterium
ACGTAATTGCACTTGCGTTGGCATTCAGCATTATTCCTATTGTGGAATTGCAAAAACTTATCGTCCGCGCTTGCAAGAGAAAGAAGTAAAATACAAATATAAAAATATGTGTAAGTGGGAAACTTTTTTTCGGAAAGTTTCCCCTTTTCCATACACGACCAATTCAAAGACCGGTGGTTATTGTGGGGAGAAACCTTTTCGCCGAAAAGCGTTTCTCCCCACACCCCTTTTCCAAAAGCTTTGGAGTAATATTGTGCTACGCAAAATATAAACGCCGAACATATTTAGACGACGAAATAAACGCCTTCAAATTTGACCACCTGACGTGGATGCACTACACTTCGGACAAAAACTTAATGAAACGGCGTAGATTGGGGCAGATAGTGGCAACAGTTGACGGCAACACAATGGAGCGTACTCAGACGTACGTGACTGATTGGGGACGGCAAACGTAGCCGCCAGATGCGCCGACCACCTGACGTGGACGCGCTACTCTTCGAGCAAAAATTCAGTGAAACGGCGTAGATTAATGCAACACTTTTTTTGTAGTTGCACGTTAGACAAATACGTGGTACAATAGTGACAATTTAAAAAAAATCGGAAAACAAAATGTCAAAAATAACAGATATACAACCGCAAAAAAACAACAAAAACCGCGTAAACGTGTACGTCGACGGACAATATACCCTTGCGCTCGAGCTACTGACCGTGGTAAAACTAGGGTTGAAGATCGGCAACGAAGTGACCGAAGAGACCTTGCGCGAAGCAAGTTTGGACACGGAAAAGTCCGTCGCGCTGGAACGTGCCATGAACTACATTGCACGCGGACGGCGCACGTCGGCGCAAATGCGCAAGTACCTTGTCGGCAAGCAGTACTCCGACGACGTTGTCGACTACGTAATGGACAAAATGAAGTACTACGGATATGTCGACGACCAGGCATACGCAGCCGCATACGTTGAGCAAAATATGTCCACCAAGGGCGCGCGACGGCTGAAACAGGAGTTGATACAGCGCGGCATATCCGCCGAGCACGCCGAAGCCTACGCCGAGCAGGACGACGAGTTGAGCCGTCAGAACGCCGACCGCCTTGCGCAAAAATACATGCGTGGCAAGACGGGCGACATCAAGACTCTTGTCAGGTTGCAACGGTATCTCGTATCGCGCGGATACGACTACGACACGGTAAACGAAATTGCACGCCGATACAAGTCCGCCGACCAACCCGACATGGACGACTAGTTGGTATGTAACGAGTTGTACTTTTCCACCGCCTTACGATAGCGTGCGGCAACTCCCGACAAATACACTTGTTTGTCCTGCGGCGACAATGTTTCCAACAACTGCTTGTCAGCAAGCCGCATAATGGGATTGATTACAAGCTCGTCGCCTGACAACATTTCCACCACCTTGGCATAAAACTCTTCTTCCGCGCGGTAACCGTCGTAGTCGTAGATTTGCTGTTCGATACGGCGGCGATGTTCCTCTCCCACTCGTCGGGGACTGACGCCTGTCGTTGCGGCAACCTCCCTTTCGTGTTGCAACGAGCGTTGCGCGTTTTCCCAAAATCCGTTTTTCATGCGCTCCTTGGCGCGCTTTGCGTATTCCTTAAATGTCGACATAGTTTTCTCCTTGTACGGCACTCGGCGCGCGTTGCCGATAGACATGCACGGTTCGGTGCCTTATCGTTTTTTGTAGAATTTTGTCGGCTTTTGTAAAAAACAAAACTGCCTACCGACTCGGTAAGCAGTTTTTCTTTAGTAAAATCATTACATTTTGGAACGTTTGCGAGCAGCTTCCGCCTTCTTCTTGCGTCGTACGCTGGGCTTCTCGTATTGTTCCTTTTTACGAAGGTCGCCGATGATACCGTCACGGGCGCAACGTCTCTTGAAACGACGCAATGCGCTGTCCAACGATTCGTTTTCTCCGACTTTGATTGTTGCCATTTCCTTTTCGCCCCCTTTCCCGTACATCGGGTCATTTTTCGTACCTATACATTATTACATATCAACGGTTGTTTGTCAATCGATTTTTGACAAATTTACAAATACTTTTTGGTAAAGTTCAGGTTTGAATACTAGTAGCTAAAATCGGCTCAAGTTTGTTCTTCGGGTCAATCGCCGCTACTCCAGACGCAGCCTTCCTTCCACCAATTTGTACACGGGAAATGCCACTACCGAGCATGCCGCGCCCTGCAACAGGTTGGACGGAATGTCGACAAGCGCCGTTTCCGCTCCGAACAGAAAAATCTCGTACACAAAGTACCCCAAAGCCAATACGATTGTTGCCGCAACAAAGGACAACACGACAATCCACCATTTGCGCCCTGCGCGGCACACAAGCCACACAACGACAACCATCAATGCCTTTACAACGGCAGTGACAGGCGCATAGGCGACGTAGCCCGAGGCAAGGTCGGCGAGCGAACCTCCGAGCGCGGAAGCCACAGCGGCATAGGGCAAGGGCAACAACAGCGCAGACAGCAACACAAACACGTCGCCAATATGTACATATCCTGCTCCGCCTGCAATGGGAATTTGCAAATAAGCGGTACAAACAAATGTCAACGCCGCAAACAACGCAGCGTAAATACAGCACTTCAACTTGGACATCGTAACACCTGCCGTCAGTCGAGCTTCAATTGGTCGCAGATTGCGGCAAGGTCGTAGTCGTGCTTGTCGCGGAATGGCCATGAGTGTACTTCGTCGCCGTTTTTACGCGGAATGATGTGGAAATGCAGGTGAAACACCGATTGTTCGGCAGCCGCGCCGCTTGCATTTAGTATGTTTACCCCATTGTAGCCAAGGTCGTCCACATAGTGTTTCGCAATCTTTTGCACGGCGGTAATCACGTGCGACAACACAAACGGATCGCAATCCAACACATTGGTCGCATGCTCCTTGGGTATCACAAGCGTATGCCCGTACACATCGCATGCAATGTCCAAAAAGGCGTACACATAGTTGTCCTCGTAGATTTTGTAGGACGGAATTTCACCGTCGATAATCTTACAAAACAAACAATCTTTGCTCATAGTACTTCTCCTTACAAGGTATTTTTGTCAAGTTTGGTATCAAAAAAGTTGATACGTATGTAAAAATTGCCGACAATCCGACAAATTTCGCCTTTTTCGATGTTACTGACGATTTAGTTTGTATATACGGTACAACCCTTTAAGCGACAGTTCCCGATCGATCTTGTCAAACATCGGTTCAACGTTGTACACAATGCGCGACAGTCCGCCCGTGGCAATCACCTTGGCATCGACAAGTCCCGTTTCCGCCTTGATACGCTCTATCATATACTTCACTTGTCCTGCCATGCCGTAAATTACGCCGCTCTGTATTGCTTTGCCCGTGGACTGACCCACCACCTTTTGCGGCGTTTCCAATTCCACATTGGGCAGTTTTGCCGTGCATTTGGCAAGTGCCTCTACGGTAGACTTCAGACCCAGTGTGATTGCGCCGCCGATAAACTCATGGTTGCCGTTGACAACGTTGTAGGTAGTAGCCGTGCCGAAGTCCACAAGGATAAATGGCGCGCCATACTCCTTGTCGGCGGCAACGCAAGTTATTATGCGGTCACTGCCGAGTTCGCGCGGAAAGTCGTACTTGATGGCAAGTCCGGTCTTTACGCCAACCCCCACTACAAGCGGCTTTACGCCGAACACGTATTGTATCACGTTGGTAAACGTGTAATCCAGTTGCGGAATGACCGACGAGACTATCGCGCCCGTAACGGACTTTTCCGCTATGCCGCTGTGCGACAGCAGTTGCAACAACAACGCGACATACTCGTCCGAAGTGCGGTTGACGTCGGTACTCATTTTAAACGATTGGGCAAGCTTGCCGCCTTCGTCAAACAAACCTATTTTTATGTTGGTATTGCCTATATCTACGGTAAATATCATTCGTTTTCTCCGTCCAAATGTGCGGTTTTGTCGTCGTTTTGTTGGTACGTATATGTTTTTTACGTACCGCTGTCGGTATTGGTCACTGCCGAGCCGCGTTTGGGATTGTTGCCGTCAATGCCTAGTTTAAGTCCTCTGCGCACGCCCAGAACAATCGGCGAAACACCCACAAAAGCCAATGTGTACTCCGGTAAAATGTTGATTACCGCAAGCGACTGTATAGCTAGCGCCAAACTGCCGTACATGTCGGTAAACAATGTCAGCGCACCGAGAAACAGCACGGTGTTTGTGACAAGTCCCACCGCCGTCGCAGCGCACATTGCGGCAACCTGACAAGCGCGTTGCTTGTCGCTTTTGCGAGTAAGCCACAGTACCAGACGATACACGCCAAAGGCAACTACGCCCACGACAAGGCGAGGCACAACAGAAATCAGCGGATTTTGACTGGACACCTTGCTGAAAGGGAACGCCAAAACAAAAGACGACAGACCCATAAACGCAAATGCAAGAAAACCGTCAAGCCAACTGTTGAACAAAAAGCACAACACGAAGGTGACAAGCAACTCCACCGTTGCCCCTGCAATGGGCAAGCCAAGCGTAATGACTCTGTCGACAAGTGTAGCGACAATGATAGCCGCAAACATCAGCGCATAACGCGCCACGCGACCTGCTTTGTTTACCATACAAACCTCAATATCGTCCGCGACAATGCGGTACGAATCTTTTTTGCGGTAAAAAGATAAAAAAGTAAAGTATCGTTTCGCCACGCGAATACGACCTAGTTTTATTGTAGCAAATTTTGCCTGAAATTACAACGAATTTAGTCGATTATTTTTAAAAACTTTACTCAATTATTTTAATCGAAGTTTTTTATTCGATGCGCCTTTTCAAACGACGTAATACAAAAATACCCCGCTCGATTGAGCGGGGTGGAAAAGCATTTAGCTATTTATTGTAAGACAATTGACCAACGTAGTTGCCGTCTTTGTCGTATGCATAGACACTAAGACCGTATATACCGTTCTTTTCAAATCTAGGATACATAGCACCATTTGCACGTTGTGCGGCAACGATATACAAACCATTAGATGTAATCTTCATTGCCATGTAGCAAGTATTCTCAAACATATAATCATATGTCAATGTAGAAGGATCGATTCCGGTTGCTTCTTGTAGTTCATCATAGTTGTATGCCTTAAAGACGAAGTTCTTATCCTTAGTGCTTAACAATGTGCCACTGCTTGTTGTAGCAAGTTTGAGTGTGACTTTATAAGTATTTCCTTGTTTTGAATCAGCAGCACTCATAAGAAGGTCAGGAACGGTTATTTGCAACTCATATTTATATGCATCCTTTAACTCACTACCAACAATGGAGAGATTACCATTCTCATCGTAGTAAACCGATACGTCCTTCCCCAACAATATATTATTACTCTTAGAATACTTACCATGATTCTTTACAAGGTACGAGTACTTTTCATCCATAGCTTTATTTACGAATACACCACTTGAACCATTATTGCTCGCATAAGACAGAGTTCCAAAGTTTTCTACGTTACTAATGGTAATCATGGATTTTAGCTCATCTGCTGTATATCCGGCTGTTATACCCCAATTTAACCCGGCTGCATTACCAAATACTACACCGCAGGAAAGATTACTAGTAATATTTCCGTAGTTTACACAGTCTTTCAATGAAACATAAAATTCTTCAGCCTGTTTGGTATGTACCCAACCGTTATCGACCTTACCTTCATCTTGCGAAGCCATTGTAGTCACATAACGCTTTACATTTATTCCATAATATGGACCATTACCCCAAAATACGCCTGTGCAATTGCCTACATTTTGTATATCGGCATTATTTATGCAGTTTTCAATTGTGACATAAACTTTTCCGGGTTTTTCTGCAGCATAATAGATTATACCATTTATAAAAGGACTAGCGTTGGACTCGTTAATATATACAGTTTGATTATTAGCCACATTTGTTGTAACGTTAGAAATTGTTAAAGTTTTAATTGGTTCAACTGGCTGTACCAAACTAAGCATACAATTGTATTGAGAATAAATGTTCAAATTGCTAATTTTCACATTTTCCTTTGCAACAAACAACAACAAAACACTTACATCTCCATTATACTCACCAAGAGTTACATCATGTCCATCTCCGTCATAGTTGCAGTCTGTAATCCACGCAATAACACCCTGATTATCAAAACTACTTGCAGACACCTCAATATCCGCAATTTGTTTAAAGCTCGTTCCAACAAACTCATTAACTTTTTTAAGTTGAGCTTCTGTTGCAATCAAATAC
>CAKQXG010000124.1 GCA_934281515.1 uncultured Clostridia bacterium
CTGTACGACAGCGTGTACAGCGACGAAGAGGACTGCGTTACCTATGCCGACCATCTTGCCGACAATTCGGTAAGCGAAGATAAGTGGTCGGAAGAACTGACTCTTAAGGAAGCGTTGGCTGCCCTTGACGAAAAGGAACGAAACATACTTATCAAACGCTACTTTGAAGGGAAAACGCAAACGGAAGTGTCCAGGGAAATAGGACTAAGCCAAGCGCAAGTGTCTCGTCTTGAGAGTTGCGCGGTAAAGCGGTTGCGCATGCAAATGACATAATAAGACAAAATTCGACATATCGTATTGTTGGAGACTGATATGGAATTGAGCTTTTGTGAGCTGAAGAGTAAAGAAATCGTCAACGTAAAAAGCGGTGCAAAGATGGGAAAACCTATCGACATGATTTTTGCGGCTAACGGTACGTGCGTGCTGGGCATTGTCGCGCCGGGTGTGCGCAAGCTTTTTCGCCCCGTCGAGGATATATTTATCCCGTGGAAAAACATTACAAAAATCGGTTCCGACGTCATTTTGGTAGACATTGACGTGTGCCGAAGTTTGACGGCAATGCGCAAGCAGGACGGAGAAAACGGCCGTGACGGTCAGTCTCGCGACGGCGATTACCTGTAAAACGGCAAAACTATGTCGAAAATCGTCAAATTGCAGAATACTATTTTAGACATAGTATATTCAAAACAAATAGAATTTCATTAAAATGGCACAAACGGGGCAATTTGCCTCGTTTTTTGTTTGTCTGATAAACTGTTTGTGAAGAGCGGTTTTATGTCAAAGTAATTGTTTGCTTATTTCGGCATTATATGATATAATATAAACGAAAAACTAGGCTCTTGCGTTTGCCTGTGTTTGGTACATCTTCAAGCAAGCGACTTCGTGTGCCGTATACGCGTGCGCAAATCGATTGGCAATAGGGCGGTTGCAGAATAACGCAATGTGTTGCAATGCGTAATCTTCCCTGCAGACAGAGAAAAAGAATAACAAAATCTATTACGAGAACAAACCATGCTAAAAGAAATTACAGTACAAAACAAGCAGTTGCTTAGCGATTGCATTATCGAAAACACCGACCTTGGCTACTACCGAGTACAAAAGGTTATCAAAAATCGCAATGTCAAAATCAACGGCGTGCGTGTGGGCGTCGACCAGAATGTCAACCCCGATGACGTTGTGTACGTCTTTCTTGCCGACCGCGAAAAAGACAGTATCGAAGTCGTTTACCGTGACGACAATATACTTGTCGTCAACAAAAACGTCGGCATAGAAGTGGTCGGGGAAAACTCCCTTACCGAACGTATCAACAACATTCTTACCGATGTAACGGCTGTTCCCGTGCATCGTCTTGATCGCAACACAATGGGGTTGGTGGTGTTTGCGCTAAACAAGACTGCCGAAACGGAATTGTTGAATTCTTTCAAGGTGCGCGATATCGACAAAACCTACACATGCGTTGTAGTAGGTAATCCTCAGCCTGCCAATGCCAGATTGAAGGCTTGGCTGTTTAAGGACGCAAAAAAGAGCATGGTGTACATCAGCAATACGCAAAAGCCGGGCTATGTACCAATCGAAACGCATTACAGCCTTGTTAAACGCATGGGTGAGTTGAGCATGCTCGAAGTAAAACTTGTTACGGGACGCACGCACCAGATTCGTGCGCACCTGGCGTATGTGCATTTGCCCGTACTGGGCGACGGCAAATACGGTATCAACAAGATTAACCGTCGTTACAGAGTAAAAACACAATTGCTGTGCTGCACAAAAATTACCTTCCACTTTGCGCAAGGTTCGCTTAAATACCTTGACAACAAAAGCGTGGTGCTTAACGTAGACTTGACTCAATACTACAAAAAGTAACACAAAGACATAAATATGCTTAAAATCAACAGTATTCAACGTCGTTCTACAGCCGACAAAGTAGGCTTGAAGGTGGACGACGTAATTACACAATTTAACGACAGTCCCGCGTTGGATATGCTTGACGTTGCTTATTTCGACAGTCAGGCGCAGTTTAGCGTTACCGTAGCGCGCGGCGACAAAAGCCTGACTTTCAACGTCAGGAAGGATGTCAACGAGCCGATGGGGTGGGATTTTTACGACGAGTGCTACATCGAGCCGCGTTGGTGTGCCAACAAGTGCGTTTTTTGCTTTGTCGATCAACTACCCAAGGGACAACGTCCGACTCTGTACGTCAAGGACGACGACTGGCGGCTGAGTTTCGTTTCGGGTAACTTTGTTACGCTTACCAACATTTCCGACAAGGAAATTGCCCGTATTTTGGACAAAAAGTTTTCGCCCCTGTACGTATCTGTGCACGCGACCGACGACGTAATTCGCCGTAAACTGCTTGGCAATCCTCGCGCACGCGACATTATGCCGCTGCTGAAAACGTTTGCCGACGGCGGTATCAACATGTATACGCAGGTTGTTATGTGTCCGGGACTTAACGACGGAGAGGTTTTGCGCAAAACGCTTACCGATTTGTATACTCTGTATCCTTCGGTGCAAAACGTAGCAATCGTGCCTGTAGGACTGACAAAGTTCCGTTGCGAGTTGACCAAGCTTACCCCTGTCAATCAACAGGAAGCATGCGACACTATTGACCTTGTTGAAGCGTTTGACAAACAGTGCTTCGACAATACCGGCGAGCACTTTGCTTATTGCAGTGACGAAATGTACGTGTACGCCAAGCGCGATGTGCCGAGCTACGAGTACTACGGCGACTTCAATCAGCTTGAAAACGGAGTCGGCTTGGTTGCCGACACTCGCTACCAATTCGATCTGGCATTTGCCGACGCGGTATCCGCCAAGGAGGGCAGTTTTACCCTTGTTACGGGTGTGTCTGCCGCGCCGTTTATACAGCAGCTTGTGGACAAGGCAAAGGCGAAGTTTCCTTCGCTTAATGCCAACGTAATCACAGTGGTAAACAAGTTCTTCGGAGAAACGGTTACCGTAGCAGGGTTACTTGTGGGCAGTGACATTCTGGAAGAACTTGCCAAACACGACGACATCGGCGACACGATAGTGATACCACGCGTGATGTTGCGCGAGATAGAGGACGTCTTTTTGGACGGAATGACTTTGCAAGAGTTTACCGAGCGTTGCGGCAGGCGCGTCGAAGTGGTTGCCGACGGCTACGAAACCTGTCTTGCATTGCTTAACTGCGACTAGCCGCAAAAGTATGTTTGCCGCATGACGAGAGCGAACGGGGCAACAAAATCGATGTCGGCGCGTCTTGACGTGACAAAGACGTATAACGACCGCATATGCATTAGTTGCCATACATAATACCAAGGAGTAACAATGAGTACGACAAATAAGCCATTGGTTGCCATTGTAGGCAAACCCAACGTTGGCAAATCGACATTTTTCAATAAGGTTTGCGGAAGCCGAATTTCCATCGTGTCCGACATGCCCGGCGTTACGCGCGACCGCATTTACGCCGACGCAGTGTGGCTTGACAAGCAATTTACGCTTGTCGACACGGGCGGTATACAGACCAAAAGCGACGACATTATGTTTCGTCACATACGCGAACAGGCGCAAATTGCTCTTGACCTTGCCGACGTAATTTTGTTTTTTACGGACTACAAAACGGGTCTGACCAGTGAGGACTACGACGTAGGCGCGATACTGCGTAAGACTAACAAACCCGTGATATTGGTTGTCAACAAGGTTGACCATTTTTTGGAAGCCGACCTGTCGGATTTCTATCGTCTTGGTTTCGGCGAGGTGTATGCCATTGCCGCCGAACAGAAACAGGGCGTAGGCGACCTGTTGGATGAAGTGATTAGTTTCTTCCCCGACAGCGAAGATGACGACGAACAGGACGATACCATAAAAATAGCCGTCGTGGGCAAGCCTAATGCCGGCAAAAGCTCGCTTGTCAACAAAATTCTGGGATACAACCGTACGATTGTATCGGATATTGCAGGCACCACGCGTGACGCTATCGATACTCCGTTCGAATACGACGGGCGCAAGTATACTATCATCGATACGGCAGGCATGCGCCGTAAACGCGCTATTTCTGACGAGACAGTAGAAGATTACGCCGTGATGCGTTCGCTTAACGCAGTGCGCCGTGCCGACGTGTGTTTGCTTGTGGTAGACGCAGGCGAAGGACTGTCCGAACAGGACGTCAAGATCGCCGGGTTTATCGACGAGCAAGGCAAACCGTCGGTGGTGGTTGTCAACAAGTGGGATTTGGTCGAAAAGGATACTCATACGGTTGAGAAGTTCAAAAAGGATTTGCAGTGCGACCTTGCTTTTATGGACTATTTCCGTTTTCTGACCGTGTCTGCGCTGACGGGACAAAGAGTAAACAAATTGATGAACGAAGTTGACTACGTGTATGCCAAGAGTACATTCCGTTGCACGACAGGTATGCTGAACGACGTGGTTGCAGACGCTATCGCCGCTGTGGAGCCGCCTGCAAGCAGCGGTAGACGTGCAAAAATCAAATATTGCACACAGCCGTCTACGCAACCCCCGACATTCGTGTTCTTTGTCAACGAAGCAAAGCTTGTTCACTTTTCGTACAGACGTTATCTGGAAAACTATATTCGCCGCGCGTTCGGTCTGGACGGTACACCCATAAGACTTGTTTTCCGTGACGGAACGGAAGAGGATTAGCCGATGGTCGAAACTTATGTTCATTTTTGGTGGCAGTTGCTGCTTGTTGCTATTGGCGCGGCATTGCTCGGTTCAATCAATTTCTCCGTACTGTTTTCTCGGTTGTTCAAAAAGGACGACGTGCGCAACTACGGCAGCGGAAACCCCGGCACGACAAACATGTTTCGCGTATTCGGCTTGCCACTTGGATTGCTTACGTTTGTTGCCGACAGTTTAAAGGGCGTGTGCGCTTGCCTTGTAAGCAAGGCAATATTTATCGGCGCAGGATTGCCTGCCGAAGCGGCGCGCGCAGCGGAGTTTGTTGCAGGATTGTTTGCGGTAGTCGGGCATGTGTTTCCTGTCTACTACAATTTTCGTGGCGGCAAAGGCGTGGCTACAAGTATCGGCGTAATGTTTTGCGTCGACCCGATATTGATGTTGTGCAGTCTGCCTGTGATGATTGCCGTAATACTGGTTACCGACCGTATGTCGGTGATGAGTATGTTGTTTGCCGTGTTTGATATCGTATGGGCGTGGTGCGTGTTTTTGCCAAGAGAAGGCGTTTTGTCTTGCGTTTGCCTGACGTTGATGTTTGCTATCGTGTTGTTTGCCCACCGACACAACTTTGTGCGCCTTGTAAAAGGTCATGAATTGCCTACTGGCGTGCGCCGTGCTTTACGCGGCAAGGCAAAAACAGAGTACGGCAACAGCCAATGCAATTGCTCGGCTGACGTTCGGAAAAACGTACAAAACGATACTCAAATTGACGAGAAAAATTGATACGTATCATAAATTCGATTACAAAACGTCGCTGTTCAGGCGGCGTTAAGTGTTATTTTAAGTGACAAAAAAGTGTGTATAGGCATATGAAAGAACTTCAGACACCCGACAAAATTATTAAACTGACGGCAAGCAATCCGCTTGTCAGGGACGTGACGCTTGTACGTGCGACTAAACTTGACGGCAAAAACGGCACATACTTTCATATTGAAACATTTAGTGGTAAGAAAGTGTCGCACAACAATTTTACTCCGAAGGAATTTGCGGATTTTGTCGCTTCCGACCTACAAGGTAAGTTTAAACAAATCGCCGTAGTAGAAGAAGGTCAAACGATAACATATCTATACAATGGCAGGACGACCAAACGCCTTGTGAGAGCCAACGACGTGCGACAAGATAACGTGCCAAACTCGCAAAACAGACAAAAGAAATACATTTTGTCCGAAGGACTTGCGATACAGCCGCTTGTCGACCTCGGTGTATTTACCAAGGATTACAAGGTCGTCAACAGCATGTACGACAAGTATCGGCAAATCAACCGTTTTGTGGAGATAATCGACGACAAGTTGGGCACTTACGACAAGCCGTTGACAATACTTGACTTCGGTTGCGGCAAAAGTTACCTTACTTTTGTGGTTTACTACTATTTTGCGCAGATTAAGCACGTTGACGTGCGTATTATCGGATACGACCTGAAAGCCGACGTTGTCGACAATTGCAATAAACTTGCCCGCAAATACGGTTACGACAAATTGTCGTTCATCATTGCCGATGTGTCGAAAGACAAGCTTGTCG
>CAKQXG010000125.1 GCA_934281515.1 uncultured Clostridia bacterium
GTGCCGGTGATCCCTGCCAAAGGACACAAGTATCATGCCCATGACAAGGTGGAAGCGACTTGCGAAACGAACGGCACGGAAGCATATTTTACATGCGATAACGGTTGTGACAAATTGTTCGACGCCGACAAAAAGGCAATTGACAAGGTTGTAGTTATACCTGCCCTCGGACATGCTTACGCTTGGGAAGAAAACAGCGGCAACCACACCGCCGAGTTGAAGTGCACACGCACAGGTTGCACGTCGAGTAAGGGCACTATCAGGACGGAACTTGACGAAAATGACCGCTTACTTGTCGACTATGACAGTACCGGCGACATGTGCTACGACCTTACCAAATTCGGAAAAGGTTTGTTTGCCGTCAATGTCTCTTATGACAGCAAAACGATTGTGTTTGAAGAAGCGCAAGCCGATACAATGACCGTCGTCATACAGCAATTGTTTGCACACTCGGTAAAAATGGGCAAAGTGTCGGTAACTATTTCCGTTAAAATGGATGAAGGACCTACAATTTACGTAAATGCGCCCATTACCCTCGCCAAGTTGATAAACGACATCGACGACCTGCTTGCAATTCGTCCTACCATTATCGATGGTCGCGCTACCGTAACGGGCGGCACGGTGAAGGAAGAAAACGGTCACAAGGAGGTCGTGCGCTACTACTACGTACTTACCGCCGACATCGACGGTGACGAAGACGGACTAGGCGTCAAAACCGTATTTGGCGGCACAAGTTTTTCTGACGAAGGTTTTGCCAGCGGTGACGGCAAAAGCGGCTTCGTCGGTATCTTTGACGGTAACAATCACACCATGCGCAACTTTACTTTGAACGTGCGCGGATTTTTCGGACACGTGGGCGGCGGCACGATAGCCAATGTTACATTTTCCGATATTGTACTTAACAATCCCGACAGTGCCGTGCTCGGTAAATTGATGGGTGCAACGATAAGCAACGTTACCATTGCCAACATCAAAACTGCGGCGGAATTGTCCTACACGGCAGGTATTGTCGCCTACCACGAGATCTATGGTAGTACTATCGATAAACTTACTGTGGACTTGCGTAATGGTCTTGCCAAGGGGCATGTACTTGCACGTCAACTGACCGACGGTACCGGTGATTGGCATGCAAACGAGTTTAGTAACATCGTTGTCATGGCACCGTACAACCAAGGTCTTGATTTGACCGCGGAAGCGACGTTGACTGGCAAAATTGACGGTGTTGCAGTCAAGTTTAATCCGTTTACCGTGGCGAAACCTTCTGCTGACGAAACGACATATTACTATACGGGACACGAACTTACCTACAATATTGCCGACAGCGACTTGTACATCGTTTCCGGCAACAAGCAGACGGACGTCGGCACGTATACCGTCACCGTTTCGCTGAAACCCTACGACGGACTGACCTGGGCAGACGGAACAACCGACAACGTTACATTTACGTTTGAAATTGTAAATATGCCCGACGAAGTTGCGGCAGAACTTGCCCGGACATTTGCCGCAAAGGTGACTGAACTTGGCGAAAGCTTGCAATTGCCGCGCGACAAAGTGGCGCTGGATTTGCTCGTGACCGAATATGAAAATTTGCATGACAAAGTAAAGGCACTGCTTACCGAAACAAAGACAGCTTTGGACGGACTGAAGACAGAAGCCGACAAGTACACGCAGTTGGAAGTGGTTATCAATGACAAAATTGTTGACAAAATAGTCGGATATGACAAGGTTTATGTTGTAGTTTACAACAATAACGATACTGCATTTACGTTCAGAATTGACGAA
The DNA here is from genome assembly GCA_934281515.1 of uncultured Clostridia bacterium. GTDB lineage: Bacteria > Bacillota > Clostridia > Christensenellales > CAG-314 > Fimimonas. Next base: position 1,783 of record CAKQXG010000125.1, read on the forward strand.
AGCGTAACCTGGCACAGTGTGGCAACTGCAAATATCGATGCCAACTCGGTAGCGCAATTGGAATTGGAAGGAAAAATTGCCGCTCAGGGAAATAATTATTTATATGTCAACGGAAACTCATTCAAATACAATGAAAATACCGACACATGGAAAATAATTGTATATGGTATTCGCGACGAAGCCAAGGCACGGGAACTGTTTGCGGCGTTTAATGCGGCTGTAAATGCAATTTCCGATCCTTTGACTGCCGACGATGCCGATGCAATCGTTGCTGCTCGCGCGGCATACGATGCGTTGACCCCATATGCACTTACGTTGATTGACGCCGACAAAGTAACCAAGCTTGTCAATGCCGAAGCTGCAATAGGTGCGCTTGTCGACCAAGCCGCGGCAAAGAACGTTGCTGACATGATTGACGCTCTTACAAACGACAGCAGTGCGGAAGATGTAGTTGCGGCAAGTAATGCTTACAAGGCTTTGACCGACAAACAAAAGACACTTATTGACCAAACCCTTGTTGAGAAACTGAATGCAGCAATAGAAAAGTTGGGTATGTCCCAAGTAGAAGCCGACAAATTTGCCGAAAAAGTAGCGGCCTTGAATAATGCAGAATTTCCACGAGATAATGACCTTGTTTATGAGTTGGTTGTAGAGTACGAATCTTTGTCGGACGATGTAAAAGTATTGCTTGAAACAACAAAAATAACTTTGGACGGTTACAGAGCGGCAGCCGACGAGTATGTAAGAATTGGCGCAGTTGTAAGCGGCAGTGCAATAACCGGCGTCTTGGCGGGCTATGAAGAATACTACTTTGTACTTTACAATCCCGGAGAGGACACTAATGTAAATTTTGGTGGTACTACTGTAGACGGTTGGGTTTCAACGACACCGGTAGTTGCAAAGGGTAGTGCATGGACTACTGTTCCTTACGATGTGAGATTAGCAGCGGTTGGGCAAGAGTATGTTAATGCCGCAGTTTACGTTTATGGTACAGGTGGCGCATCGTTAGATTTGACACAAAACGGTTGGCAATACAAGGTTTATGGAAAAGAAACAAAAACACGTATAAAAGAAGTGGCTATATCCATCGGTGATACTGAAACTGAAAAATACGGAAAAGTAAAGAGAACTTCTGTAAACGAGTGGAACGTGTTTGACGCTAAAGGAACACTGTCTGCGGCTGAGTTGGCTACACTCGCTGAAAACAAAGGTAAAGAGTTGCATTTTTACGTTTTCAATCCTAGTGCGATTGATGTCAAATTGACATTGACGACTGATCCATGGACAAATTTCCCACCGACTATAGTTCTTGTCGCTAATAGTTGGACAAAGGTTGTAATTACAGACAAATTATTTACTTTGGACGGTGTGTCCACCGTTTATTTGTCTATTGCTCAAGTAGAAGGAAGAGCAAATGATGGTTGGATGATATCAGACATTATGTATTTATCTTCTGCAGAGTAACACAAAATTCAGCTTGACCCACCGAGTTTTCGGCTCGGTGGGTCAACTAAGTTGCAAACATTTCGTCAAGCGCCGAGTTGCGGCGTTTGGCAAAGTGCTTGACTTTGGGTTGCGAAAACTATTGAACGCAACCCATTTGTGTGGTACAATACAACAAATCAATCATTACGGAGCTAGCAATGATTACACCCAACATAGAAGAAAAACTTTCCACCGTATGTAGTAAACTGAATAAGTTGCAACAAGTCGCGCGTATCGATTTTGACGTGCAGTACGCACCGTGCAACGCCGAGTGCCGTCACACATTGCCCGTCAAACGCACCGATTGGCAACCGTTTGTCCACCCGTACTATCTGTTTGAACAAAACAAGTACTATTGGTTCCGTGCCAAGTTTACCGTGCCGAAGTTGCACGCGCACCAAAAGGCATATTTGTGCGTGGAAACGTTTATCGACGGCGTGTCGAGTACTATTCGTCCGCAAGGGCTGTTGTACCTCAACGGGCGCGAAGTTTGCGGTATTGACATCAATCATACCGATGTGTTGCTTGACGGCGAGGGCGAGTACGAAATGTACTTGCACTTCTACACGCACGTGTTCGGTACGGGGATGCCGTTGTACTTCCGCGTAAAGGTGCGTGACGAACGTGTTACTTGCGCATATTACGATTTTAGCGTACCGCTTTCGGCTGTTAAACTGCTAAACTTGCGTACTAACGAATTGACTCGCAGTCTTGCCGTGTTGGAAAAAGCTACCAACATCGTAGACTTTCGCACACCCTATTCCGAAGAGTTCTACACGTCGCTGACCGACGCCTGCGACTACTTGCGACAAGAGTACTACGAAGCTCTCGGCGGTAGTTTTAACACGGCATTGTGCATCGGGCACACCCACATCGACGTGGCGTGGTTGTGGAATTTGGAACAAACTCGACAAAAGGTCGAGCGCAGTTTTGCCACCGTGCTGAAGCTTATGGACGAGTACCCCGAGTACCGCTTTATGATGTCGCAACCGCAACTGTTTGCCTACTTGAAGGAAACCGACCCCGAATTGTTCGCTCGGGTGAAACGACGTGTCGCAGAGGGACGGTGGGAGCTTGACGGCGCTATGTGGCTTGAGGCCGACACCAACCTGACTAGTGGCGAAAGTCTTGTTCGCCAACTTATGTACGGGCAAAAGTTTTTCCGTGAGGAGTTTGGAGTGGACTGCACTTGCGTGTGGTTGCCAGATGTGTTCGGATACAGCGGTCAACTGCCGCAAATCATGACAAAAAGCGGTATCCGGCGGTTTGTTACTGCTAAAATCGGTTGGAACGACACCGACCGCTTCCCCTACGATGTGTTCGATTGGTACGGCATTGACGGAAGCAAGGTATTTGCCTATTTGCTGTCCACGTGCGACACCGACCCGCGAAACGGTATCTACGACCGTACCTACACAAGTTACTGTGAGCCGCTGACGGCAAAAAGTGCGCTCGGAACGTGGAACAGATTTCAACAAAAGGACTACACCGACAGCGTACTGATGAGTTACGGCTACGGTGACGGCGGCGGTGGACCGACGAGAGATGATATGGAGCGTCAGCGCAGGCTTGCCTACGGCTTGCTCGGGCTACCCAAGACAAAGATTGTAGGTTTGCACGAAGCGTTGGATTTGGTGGAAGGTAACTTCCGCAAGGCGTGTGACGAGTTGAAGCGCACGCCCAAGTGGCACGGCGAATTGTACTTCGAGTTTCACCGCGGAACATTGACGAGTGTGCCGAGGGTGAAGAAAAACAATCGCATGGCGGAAGTTGCATTGCAAAATGCCGAAGGGTTGTGCGTAATGGCAAACAAACTTTGCGGCGACTGTTATCCTGCGGGACAAATCGAGCACAACTGGAAAACGGCTTTGCTCAATCAGTTCCACGACATTTTGCCCGGTTCGGCGGTGGAAGAAGTGTATGCCGACAGCGACAAACAGTACACCGGGTTGTTTGCCGAAACCGGGAGTATTACCGAAAACGCATTGCAAACCGTTGCCGCAAATATCGATGCAGAAGGAAAAACGGTGGTGTTCAACAATACGCCGTTTACTGCCAACGGCACGGTAACATCGAACGGCAAAACTCGTATTGTGTATGACATACCTGCACACGGCTACAATGTTGTTGACGTCGATTGCAGTGACCGAAGTTGCGGCGATAAAGTGCAAGTCGGCAACAAAATGTTGCAAAATTCTTACTACGTATTAACTTTTTCAAATGACGGTAGCATCGTAAGCTTGCTTGACAAGCGCAACAATCGTCAAATCGTCCCCGACGGCGCATGCATAAACGAGTTTGTTGCTTACGAAGACATGCCGTTTGAGTATGACAATTGGGAAATGGCACCTTACCACAAGCAAAAGAGTCGGACATTATCGGAAAACGCCACCTTTGCCCCAATTGACGACGGGGACAGAAAGGGTTTTGAGATTGTCAAAAAGTACGGTAACTCTACAATCACGCAACACGTGTGGTTGTACGAGGACGGCATCGAGCGTATCGATTTCGACACCGATGTCGATTGGCAAGAAAAAGGACAGTTGCTGAAAGTGCGTTTTCCGTTGGACGTAGTGTGCGACAACGCTCGTTACGACATTCAGTTCGGAAGCATTTTGCGTAGCACGCATGACAATACAAGCTGGGACAGCGCACGATTCGAATCGGTTGCGCACAAGTGGGTGGATATGTCCGAAGGTGGTTACGGCGTGGCGTTACTGAACAACGGCAAGTATGGTTTCGGAACGGAGGACAACGTGTTGACGATGACAATTGTCAAAAGCGGCAGTTTTCCTTACGACGGAGCAAGCGACGTGGTGCCGTGTTTTACTTATTCGTTGTTGCCG
>CAKQXG010000126.1 GCA_934281515.1 uncultured Clostridia bacterium
CGACAAGTACTACAAACTTGCGGCGGACATCGGCAGTGAAACCGCACCCGTCAAGATTTTTGGCAACTTTACGGCGACTGTATCGTTTGCGGGCAACTTTGACGGAGACAACCACAGCGTGTGGCTTAATGTCGGCGCAACTGCATCTGTCGGATTGTTCGGATACGTAGGCGGTGCAAAGATTGCCAATGTCAAGGTGTACGGTACAGTTACACGCAGTAGCGAAGGCGGCGGCGTAGGCGGTATTGTCGGCGCGGCAGTGTATGCCAACGGAGCCGGGACCACAATTAAAAACTGCTTCAACTACGCAACAATCCTTGCGAACGAGTATGTCAGTGGCGAAACGACCAAGGGCGGCAACCAAGCAGGCGGCATTATCGGTGCTAGTACGGGCAACCTGGACATCATCGGTTGCGCAAACCACGGCAATGTAGAAGCAAAGGGACAATATGCAGGCGGTATTGCCGGACGTATCTACGGAAACGACGCGTCAAAAACGGTCAGCGCACTGTTGCAAAACGTTGCCAACTATGGCGAAATCGTCGCAACTTCCGCAAAGGGTGGCATTGTGGGTAACGTCGGTGGCAACATCGATACAAACGGCGTTGTAATCGATTACATTTCGGCAGGTATGCAGGACAAGGACGGCTCAGACATTGTTGTCGGCGGCGGTAGAGCGACAATCACTCACACGGCGCACGAATATACGCCAGTAAACGGCACTAATGCCGACTGTATGCATGCGGGCGAAAAGGAGCACTATGTATGCGAGCATTGTGGCAAACTGTTTGTCAGGGACGGCGAACAATACACCGAAACAACGACAGGAGAATTGGTAATACAACCCAACGACAGCCACGACTTTGGCGAATGGGTACACAACGAAAATACTGAAACTCACACCAGAACATGCAGTCGTAATGCGGAACACACCGAAACGGCGAACTGCACTTTGACCAAGGGCGAAACGGTTGCTCCGACGTTTGACGAAGAAGGGTACACTGTATACGCATGCGACGTGTGCCACGCTACTTATCACAAGGACAACAGTCCCAGGTTGGTTGCCGTTGCCAAGGTCGGCGATACAAGATATCAAACGCTTGCAGAAGCAATTGAGGCGGCAGGCAACGACGGTGTTGTGACATTGCTTGCCGACGGCGAAACAAAACTTGTCGAGGGGCAAACGCTCAAAGTTGTACTAAACGGATTTGCGCTTGTCGTTACCACGGATGTGGATGGTAAGGTTGTCAATTCGAACACAGACGCAGAGGGCGTGACTACATACGTTTTAGCAGACAAACATGTACACGATTATAAGCCGAACCACGACGAAACAAATCACTGGATGGAATGTAACTGCGGTGACAAAAAGGACGTTACGCCACACAGTTGCACCAACGAAGTGACTCCGCCCACCTGCACGGAAGGCGGTTACACGACGCATACTTGCAGCGGTTGCAAGTATTCTTACAAAGATACTGAAACTCCGGCCAATGGACATCGAGGTGTAAAAACGGCAGAAGTTGCGGCAAGTTACGCAACGACAGGAACAAAAGCGTACTACACGTGTGGCGTTTGCGGTAAGACTTTTGCCGACGAGGGTTGCACAATCGAAATAGAAAACCTTGAAGAATGGAAATTGGCCGACGGCGTAATAAAGGCTCAAAATGACGACAGCACGTTTGAAAACAGCGAGGAAAATCCGTTTACGATTGCCAATGCAACGGACTACACGACGATTGCGACAGCGGTAAACGGCGGTAATACGTTTGCCGGCAAATATATCACACTGACGAATAATATCGGCGAAGTCGGTTCGGAAATTACCGTTTCTATAGGTACTTCTTCCTCAAAATTCTTTGCAGGTATATTTGACGGTAACGGAAAGACAGTCGTTGTAAACCTCAACGCTACAGTATCGCTTGGGTTGTTCGGGTATATCAAGGGCGCAACGATTAAAAACGTTGTTGTCGAAGGTACTGTTACGAATACAAATACCACAAATACATCAAGCGGTAGAAGTAATGTTGCAGGTATTGTCGGTTTGACACTTGCGGGAAGTACAAACAACATTATCGGTTGTACAAACAAAGCGCAAGTCAATTCCGTCGCCGCCGTTGCCGCAGGAATAGTGGCAAAGAACAATGGCGTTACAAACATTAAAGATTGTCGCAATGAAGGTACCGTTACATCGACGGCAGATTACGTTGGCGGTATTATCGGTTACATTTCCGGAACGGCAACAATCGAAGGATGTTCAAACGAAAGCACTGTAAGCGGTAAAAGATACGTCGGCGGTATTGCAGGTCTGATTAACGTTGCCGCAACCGTAACGATAACCGATGTGACGGTAAACAATACCGTAGTAAACGGAACGCAGGCACTTGGCGGCATTATCGGCGGCGAATCGAACAGCAATGCACAAGCAATAGTAAAATATAAAAATTGGACTGTTACGGGTTGTGAATTTTATGTTGACGGTGTCAAGACCGAAGCGATAGACGGGTTTGATTATGCCGACAGAAAAACATTATCGGCTACGCCGGGCGTATACTTTGGTTTTATTGCAGGTACGCTTACCGAAATAACAGACTGACATTTTCAAAGTTTTTGAAAAGATAGGGGCGCGGGGAAAGGAAAAACTTTTTTCAAAAAGTTTTCCTTTCCCCGCAAACATTCTCTCTCGAAAAAATACGTACAGAAAAACTCGGAACGGTGAAGTTCCGAGTTTTTGCATACGTATCTAAATTTTGGGTTATAAAAGGCTACTTACGCGCACGGTTGGAGTAGGCTCTGGCGTACTCGCTGGGCGACACGCCTGTTTCTAGCTTAAACATTTTGCTGAAGTTGTACACCGAGCCGTAGCCGGACATTTCGGCAATGTCGCTGATAGAGGCGGCGTCACCTATAAGCAACTCGGTTGCTTTCTTTATGCGTACCTTGCGTAAGTATTTGATCGGCGACACGTTGTACACCTTTGTAAACATTTTGCGGAAGTAGACCGTACTGGTGCCTGCAATTGCGGCAAGGGTTTCGTTGGTGATATCGCGGTCGGTGTAGTTGATGTGGATGTAGTTTATTACAGGTTCCAGCATGTGGCGGTAACTGCTTGGCATGTAGGACTGTTTTTCGGGCATGGTTGCTTTGTCGAGTATGCGGTAGAACAACGCTTTGCACTTCAGCATGTAGTTGTCCTTTTTCATGTCCCACAGATTTGCCGCCGACATAAACAGTGCCGACACTTCCTGCGCCGCGCTGTCGGACAACGTAAAGTCTGCAAAGTCAGCCTTGAGTTTGTCGGCAAAATCCGCCTCAAACTCTATCATAATGCACTTGCCGCGTTCGTCCATGTGCCATTGGTAGCGCGCGTCCTTCCCTAGCAACAGCATGTTTTTGCTGTCGGATATGTAATTGACCCCTTTGCAGTAGTAGGTGGTACGTCCCGTCACCTTCATTGCCAGCGCGTATGTGGAGCGGTCGTTGCGCGTCACCGTTTTGCTGTCGTTTTTGTAAATTGTGTTGATGGCAACAATGCGTTGCAGTATCATTTCGGACATGTCTAATGTGCTCATAGTAAATTGATTATATAGCAAATTCGACAAACAATCAATAGATATTTGAAGATTTTTTTAACTTTTTTCGGGTAATCGGGTATCAAATTTGATAAAATTATCAATACGGATATTTACACCGATATTATCATTTGTTACAATTGTACCGTCGAAAGAATTTTGCGTCGTAGTGTGTACAAGCGATGGCGCAAAAAAAGTTGCGATATTGTTACGTGTTGTCGAACGTCGGATATGGTTTGTTCGGCAAACAGTATCACAAGGAGATACTATGCAAAAAGTAAAAATAGGTTTGTTCGGGATAGGGCACAACCATGCCACTGCGGCAATAACCACGTTAAAGGCGCGCCCCGACGTGGAAATTGTCGGTTTGTATGAACCGTCGATGCAAATGTTAAACAAGCGCCTTGCCGAAAGTCCTTCGTTGTACGGCGATGTGCCTGTAATGAGCGCGGAAGAACTGCTTGACAGCGGCATTGTTGCGGCAATGGTAGAAGCTTCCGTTCCCGAACTTGTGCCAATGGCAACAATGTGCGCCGAACACGGTTTGCATGTCCACATGGATAAACCGGCAGGCACCGATCTTGCCGCATATAAACGTTTTTTGGACATCGCCGAACGCAAACGCCTTGTGTTTCAGACAGGGTATATGTACCGCTACAATGCAGGTATACGGTATTTGTTGAGCAAGGTGGCACGGGGCGAAGCGGGCACCGTGTACAACGTAACAGCAACAATGTCCACCAAACATCCGCTGTGGTTCAAACAACAGTTGGTAGGTTACAACGTGCTTAGCCCGGATATGTTTATTTTTGGCGGACACCTCATTGACCTGGTGCTAAAGGTCAAGGGTGCGCCCGAACGTGTTGTCCCGTTTGAAGCTCGGTCGCAAAACGACGGCATGGACTTCGGTGACACTTCGCTGGCGGTGCTCACCTACAAGGACGGCATTGCAACTGTCAAGTCATCCAGCGTAGAGATCAACGGTTGGGGCATGCGAGAGTTTACCGTATACGGCGAAAAGGGCACAATCAGTGTGTCGCCTATAGAAAACCCGATGAAGGTGCGCGAAACTTATACCGCCGAACAGGAGCCGTGGAAAGATCGTCACAACGACGTGACGGTTGCCGAAGAAGGACGTTACGATGTCATGATGAAAGAATTTGTCGAGATGGTGACGGGGCAGATACCATACGACGTTGACTTCGAGCACGAGTATTTGTTGCAAAAGGTAACGTTGCAAGCATGCGGCTACAAAGTGGAAGAATAGTAAACGACAGGTTATGTTAAGTAAGAAAAAACTTTGGGTTTCCACAATACTGCACGCCGCGTCGAGAAGTTGTTTGGAAACAAAGCAATAAAAACGCATTTTTCGCTGCAAATTCGGAGGGTGTTATGAAGAGAATTGAAAATAAAGCAGTCGTTGCCTGTGCATACGTCAGATGTCTTGCTATGCGCGGAACAGAGCTCAAGGATTAGTATTTGTATGATGACTTCGGATAAAAAAAACGTCGCTACGGCGGTTACGGACGCAACGCCTGCAACTGTAGCCGCAGATAGTCGGGACGGCGAACAAGACTTTGCCACAAAGGCAAGCGACAAAAAACAAACGGCAATAATCGTCGGAATAAGTTTGCTTGTAATGCTGTTGTGGGGTTCGCTGTTTCCGTTTGTAAAGTACGGGTACAGAGTTTTTCAAATCGACACAACGTTTTACCCCAATCTGATATTGTTTGCAGGCGTACGTTTCGCAATAAGCGGCGCATTGCTGTCGGTGTTTTGCGTATCTGCCAAACGTACTTTTGCCGTCAGACAACCCAAGAAACTTGTTGGCACGGCATTGGTCGCACTGTTTGCGGTGGCGTTACATTACACTTGCACGTACATAGGATTGAGTCTCATCGATAGTGGCAAGACTGCGTTACTGAAAGAGTCTGGCGTTGTCGTGTTTGTGTGCATATCCTTTTTGTTCTTCAAGGAGGATAAGTTTAGTTGGGGCAAGATTGTCGGAGCGGTGCTGGGGATAGCATCGGTGTTGGTTGTCAATCTTGATTCCTTCCGTTTCAATTTCGACCTCGGCGCAGTGCTTGTGATTGTTGCAAGTTTGTGCACTGTGGTATCTAATGTGGTGTTCAAGAAACAACTGTCAGACGTGCCTGCAGTTACCGTCACCGGTTATTCGCAACTTATCGGCGGTCTGGCACTTGTCGTAATAGGGTTGGCTTTTGGCGGAAAATTCGGTACAATAACCTGGCAAGGCGTATTGATAATGGTGTACATCGTTGCCGCAACGGTGGTAAGCTACGGTTTGTGGTATAATGTAGTGCAACGTTACAGCCTTAGCAAACTGTTTATAATCAAGATGGCGGAACCGCTGTTTGCCGCGCTTATATCCATGTTGTTGCCTCTTGGCGCAACGTTGACCTGGCAACACGCGGTGGCATTTGTGCTTGTCGGCGCGGCGGTGGTTGTC
>CAKQXG010000127.1 GCA_934281515.1 uncultured Clostridia bacterium
AATATCTTCGATTTCCTGTTAAAACCGGATAATCTTAATTTGTAAGGTAATACCATGGCAAAGAACACGGATAGTTCAATAAAGCTATTAGTCTTATACGACATACTGTTAAAATCGACCGACGAAGAACACGCGCTTTCTACAAACGAAATCATAGTGGGCTTGTCTTGATACGAGAGCGGCTCGGCTTCGCCTCGCCGCAGACAAGCCCACGCACAGACCAAAACCGACCGATTAAACCGAATTTGATTTAACTTCGGGCTTGTTATTTAACAGCCACAAAAACTGCCGTCAAATTTAACGCAACCGCCCGTATAGATAAATGAAAGCGCGGACGGAAGGCGAAGTCGCCGCTAAACCGCTTGGCGATCTTTCGCCTTTTTCTCCGTCCGCGCGCATTTCATTTAGGGCTATTGTGGGGGCGTGTGCGCCTTTTAATTTGCTTTCGGCATTTGGTCGCACAAGAAAAGGTTTGACAAAAGCAGTCAAGCCTTTTTCTTATGCCCCTTTGCTGTCGCTGCCTTTTTGCTACAGTGTACGGGCAACAAAATGACGTAGCGCTCCGATGCTCTCCGCTTACCGCCGAAAGGCACGGACGGACGAAGCCCTTCACTTCCGCCGACGCCGCATCCTTGTATAGTGGTGCAAATATAAACAGGACTTGACAAATCTGTCAAGTCCTGTTTTGTTTGATTTGTGTAGTTGCTTTGTTTACCATTGGCTGTGGGTGGCTTCGCGAGGAGCGGCGTCTCGGGTTGACTGTGAAAGTCGGTCGGTGTGGTTGGCGAAATCGGCGGCATGTTTTAGTTTTTCTTGGTCAACGTAAATCATTCTTATCGCAACTTCGGTGATAAAATCGCTGTTTGTCGGCGGATAGTGCGGGTCACAGATGTCATAGCCTAGTTCTTTGTTGATCTTCTGCAATGTCTTGTTGTTGTGACAGTCGGCAATTGTGTTGCGTATTGCACGTTCCACATTGCCTGCCTTGGTATGGTGGTATCTGGCAATGGCTGCGTACAGATCCATCGTTTTGATAAATTGTTTCGGGCAAAGCAATTTAATCAGCAGCGCGTCCTCCAGATAGCGTGTGCCTACAAGTTTGTTGCGAAAATTGAGATTCAACAATAACCCTTTTATTCTGTGTCTGATTGCGGCGCTGTCTACCGATGCATTGACTGCGGTTGTTTGTTTTGTTTCCATTTTTTCACCTTCAAGTTTGTTATTTGCCACCCGTACGTTTCGACTTTGTTGATAGATTTTAAGTTTGTTTTCAGCTCGGCGGTGGATTGCAATTATTATATCACGCCGCGTTAAATAATGCAATGTATTTTTGAAAATAAATCGAAAAATTTTGTGAAATAAAAAATAAATCGGCGTTGTGAGTTGCAAATGAGCGGATTAAGATATAAAATACATTAAAAAGGTGCACTGATTTATGTCTAAAAATAGGCAAACTGTCGAAAATTGTCGAATTTCTTTCGTTGGTTTTTCATCAATTTCTTCTCGTTTGTCAAGGATAAAACAAAAAACGATCGGTAAAACAGTTTTGTCGTAAATAAAGATTTTGCTGTCACGGCAGCCAAGACAGAGTTTCAGACCGTGATTACCGACCTGACCGCACAAGTGAGCGGCGCTAAAACGGTTGCCGACAAAATTGTCCTTGCCAACAAGCTTGTGTGTGAAAAGGCAAGTTACAGTTTTCAAGCCGACGGCAGTGCAGTGCAGCAGGCGCAGATTCGCACGGCATACGGCGCACTTGTCAACGGCTACGCGGTGTGCGAAGGATATGCACATGCATTGAAAGTGTTGCTTGACAGGCAAAATATTCCGTCCGTAGAAGTGCAAGGCTATGTTGCCGACGACAACGGTGGTTTGCAACCGCACGCGTGGCTGCACGTCAAGGTCGACGGCAAGTGGTATCTGGTTGATCCGACGTTTAACGACAACGACAAGCTCGACTTCCGTTTGCTTGCAGGCAGCAATACCACGGCAGAGTATACGCCCGTTGCGCAGGTGTCCAACAGCGGGTTCGAAGTGAATTACCCAACGTTGGCAACCGCCGACTACGGCAAGGAAGAGCTGAAAGTCCGCGTCTCATACAGCGAAACAAGCGATGCCGAAACAGGCAATACCAAGCGGTGGCAGGACATTGCTTTCGAGTACAACGGCGTGACAGATGCAAACGAACTGAAAGAAAGCGGTTTTTACCTTGTTGCCCGTCATCGTACGATTGACGAAAACGGGCAAATAGGCGATTGGCTCCCTTGTTTTGCGGTGTATCCCTTCTGGCACGACGATACATTCTCCGTCAACGATAATGTTTTCAGCACGCAATTGTTTGTAACTAAGCAGGCTCCTGATGATGGAGAAATGGGCATTTACAATTCGTTTGACTTCGACAAAGTTCTGGCAATAAGCGACGAACTGATAAACGACAACTTTAAACCGGGAAACGTCTCTCCTATGGTAAAAAGCATTGTGCCGGGCGCCAATACCACGTTGGATCCGACCAGGACATACGAAGTGTCGGTGATCTACGACATGAACCTTAAACTTGTTGACGAGAGCAAGCCTGTCGGAGTGCAGGTGTTCAGTACAAGTGCGCCCGACCTTGCCGAGCACTGTAAGATAGAAAATGCAACATTGTACGGTCTCGACGGTGTGCGGTTTAAACTTACCCCTAGTCCGATGTATAAACACGACAACATCAGGTACACGTTTGTGTTCAGCAACGTTACGGGTGCTAACGGGGCAAAACTTGCAATGGCAAGCCTTACCTTTGCACGCAAGTTTGTGGTGTGCGGCAAGGTGTTTGGCGACGACCGTCTGTACGTGGACGCTGTGGCAAGTCCCACGCTTGTAGATACGTCAGACCTGTCGGCGAGCGGTTTTGTTGACAGCAACGGAAACGTGGTGTCGGCAAACCAACGCAGTCAACTTATGCTTGTGGCAAGCAGCGTTGACGGTCTCGATAACGCCGCTATTACCAATTCGGCGGAAGAGAAGATTGGCGACGGACAAATTGTTGCATCGTCGACTTATGAGTTGGATCTGCACATTTGCGGCGGACTTACCAAAATACCCGACGGCTCCTTTGTGCGCGTGGCGTTCGGTTTCCCCGCGGGTTACGGGCCGGAGAACGAAGGCGTGACGTTTAAGGTGTTCCACTACAAGCGCGGCGCCGACGGCAATATAGACCCTGCGCTTACCGAAGAGATTCCCTGCGTTGTTACGCGGTACGGCATTGTCGTGACGGTAAACAGTTTCAGTCCGTTTATGGTGGCGGCGGTTCGCGGCGTCGGCAATGCGCAACGTAACGTGTATGCGTCCGTCGGTACTGTCGGCGGCACGCTTACTGCGGAAGTGACAAGCGGCGGCAAAACAAGCGTTAAACAAGGCATAGTGTCGCTTACAAGTGGAGAAAGCGTTACATACACTGTAACTGCGGCAGACGGTTACCGGACCGACTACGTTGTACTCAACGGCAAATTGACCAGGCTCGACAATGGCAAACTGACCCTTAATTACGACGAGTTGCAACAGGACAACACACTGTCCGTAGCGTTTGTAACCAAGGCAACGGCAGCGAAAGAGAAGGCAAACGGCGTAACAAACCTTGACGGCAGTTTTGTAACAAACCAAGGCAACTATGTTCCCGACAACGGCAATGCTAACAACGGCAATGCGGACAACGGCTCCGCAATAGTGATAGTATGCGTTGCTGTGGCGGCTGTGCTGGTTGTTGCGGCGGTAGTGACTGTGGTGCTTGTTCGCAAGCGCAAAGCGAAGTAAAGGCGCAAACGACATGACAAAAGGACGATCGAACAAATTCGACCGTCCTTTTACTTGTATAAAGTTGTTTTTTCGGCTATTCCGTAATCAACGTACCGCCAAGTTGTTTCAGGTCGGCTTGCATACCTGTGCCTTCCGCGCCGTTGTCGCCGTTTCAATACAATACAGTCTATGTGAACAATTTTGGGGCTTTACTTTTGCATTTGTTGTGGTATAATATTTCTACAAGGAGGTTTGCGCCTGTTATTCTACTGCGGTTGCGTTTGTAACGGCAACGCTAAAATCGGGCGATAGACAAATATGGCAAATTTCAGACAGCTTAAAGTGGTGGACAACTTTTACCAAAACAACTTGTTTTTCCCGATGCCCACGGTGGAGATATCTACTTTGTGCGAGGACGGTACTACCAACATCGGTAGTTACTCGTTGGTTTTTCCGTACTACATTGCCGGCAAGGACTACTACGCAATGATACTGGAGTGTCGCAACTCGTCCAACACGGCGCAAAATATTCTGCGTAACGGCAAGTGTGCGCTAAACTTCATCAAGGACGATCGCAAGTACTTTCGCGAAGCGGTGCGGCTTGGTTTCCCCGGCAAAACTCCGCAAGAAAAGATGAAAGATTGCATTTTCGAGCTTGTCGCGGGGCAGGCCGAGGGCGAACGTCCGCTTGTCATAAAGGACGCCTATCAGGTCATCGAGTGCACCTGGGACGACCAATTGGAGGACGCCTACAAGTGCAAACAGCACATCGGCAAGTTGGAGGGCGTAGAGCCGCCGTACAACAACTTTAACGGTATCACGTCCAAGTTCGGTTGCCACTTTATCCTTAAAATCGACAACATTCTTATGGAAGAAAAGTACGCCGACGCACTCAAAAACGGACTTACGCGCGGTGCATTTCCCAATGTGCCTGTGGACTACGGCTACCACGACAGCAAAAACTTTTGGTACAAGCCCTTTAAGGGATTTTTGCCCGTGGCGGAGAAGATCGCCGAAAGTAACGCCGCCTCGGTAGAAAGCGTAATGTACTGCGCCGAGCGGTTGGACACCAAGGTGCGCTTTACCAGAGAAGCTTGCGAGATGTACGTCAAGATTCCGCGCCCGTTTATGAAGGCGGCTTTGTTGCAGATTGCCGAAATTGCCGAAAAGAACGGCATAGAAGTGATCGACAAGCAAGCGGCGGAACGCATTGCCGAAATCCGCAAAAAGAAGTAGCGCGACAGTATAAGGAGTATAAAGTGAAAATTTGGCTTGACGACGTGCGTGTTGCGCCGCAGGGGTATGTGTGGTGCCGCAGCGTAAACAGTTGCAAGGAAGCGATACTTGCCGCCGAGCAAAACGGCGAAGAAATAGAGTCGCTGGACCTCGACCACGACATGGGCGACTACTTTCCCGACGGCGGCGACGCAATATCTCTCATTGACTGGTTGGTGGAGCGCGACACGGTGTATTCGATAGCGTTGCACACGGCAAACCCCGTAGGGCGTGCCAACATGCAACGCGCCATAGACGCCTACTACAGGCGCAAAGCTCGGTAAAAATCGTATGGGCAAGAAGGCAACTATTGTGAAGATTGCTCAAACCGTAGGCAGACAGGCGCTTGGCAAATTTGCGCCAAAGTTTGCCCAGCTAAACGATGACGTACTGTTTGGCGAGGTGCGGTCGGGCGACGTTATTACAATACCTACCAACGTCAAGCATTGGCACGGCGCGGCGAAGGACAATTGGTTCTCCCACATAGCGGTGGAGTGTCCCGGGCAGGATACCCGAACCGAATGGTGCGACCCCGTAACCGACGAAGAGTACGACAAACTAGGTTGATACAACACAAGGGACTGTTGCAGCGCATTGCAACAGTCCCTTGTCATCAAAAAGCATGTACGTATTTATTTTTTGCGCAAGTTTTGAGTGGAATGGCGGTTTGTACAGTCAGCGTTTTGCCTGAAAATATGGTTGCAAAATGTGGAATATATTAAAATTTTTTCCACCAACGTTCTCAAAACGGTTGCAATTTCGACAAAATAATATATAATGTTGTTGATAGCGAAAATGCCGTTCGCTAGTTTTTGCATACGTATTGCTTGCATGTATGCTAGCAGAGATGTGTCAAAGGAGTTACACTTGTCAGTACTGATTGTCTACATTTTTCTAAATACGGTACTTGCATTTACGCTGGAGCGCGAC
>CAKQXG010000128.1 GCA_934281515.1 uncultured Clostridia bacterium
CCATCACACTGGTGCCGGTGACCGGGGTCGTCCGCCCGCAGGACGGTAAGCGAAGTGAAACGGAGCGCTACATTATTTCGAACTGCCCGAGTCCACGGCTCTTGTGTTGTCGATGCCACAAAGACAACAAAAAAAAGGACGCTGTCTTTTGCGTCCTGTTTTGTTGTCGCCCAAGAGCAAGACAACACTTGGTGCCGGTGACCGGGGTCGAACCGGTACAGTCGTTTCCGACCGAGGGATTTTAAGTCCCTTGCGTCTGCCTATTTCGCCACACCGGCAACGAATAAAATTGTATCACGAACAAATACTAATGTCAAGCAATCCAACAAAAGTAGTCAATTTCAACACCACACTACTTTGTCTCGCGCGGCTTTACCGTACGTTGCCTTTTTACCTCGACGGCAATTTCCTTGACAATAGCTTTTTCGGCATCACTAAGGCATCGCAAAGGTATGTAATACGTGTTTCCCTTCAATGTTGTCAGTTTAGCGGAAACCTTGTGCATACTTAGCATATTGACAGGTCCTTGGTCTGCATACACTTCGCCGTTTTTGTGCGTAGTAAGCGTAAAGTGCCACAAGCTTTGTTTTGCGTCCGCAGATTCCGACTGCTGTTGCTCGTCATAGGCTTCGTCGCGAGCCAAAGTAACAGTGACCAATCCGGAAAATCCTTTGTTGACGCGTTTCAGCAAGGCAATTATCGGGCTTACAAACAGAGTACAAATACCCGCAACCATAACCACCGTACCCCAAATACGAGTCCACTTTGTTATCACCCTGTAGTAATCGTAGTAGCCAACATATGCTCCTACCAAAGTAAACAGAATTCCGAAAAACAGCGCATTGCCCCATGCGGCAAACTTGATATGTACAACATCCTTAATCTTACCCGGATAGTCGGCATCAAACTTGATTTCTACGATTTGCGGGACATCCATAAAAATGTACCTCCAAGCAAATGTATTGTATCACACTTTGCATAAAAATACTAGTACTCGTTGACAAAAATATTGTTCAATTGGATATGCTACATCTTTTGTAACACCGCGTCGTATTGCCTGTAAAACGGGTCTTTACAAATCTTAACGCTACGCCGTTTGACAAATAGGCTTACGTATTGTAAAATAATAACACAAAAGGAGGAACATTTTATGGATTGGAACAAGTTTTGGACGGACATACAAAGCTGGGCAATTGACAAGCGTGGCAAAAAACTACAGGAAACAAAAAAAGTGGACAAAACCATCTACCGCACGCTGTCGCACGTAACCAAGATAGGTTTGAAGATACTTGTAGTAGTTGCGCTGATCGGCTACCTGGGACTGGACACAAGCGGCATAACCGCGCTGATTGCTTCACTTGGCGTAGGCGTAGGTCTGGCGGTAAACGGCACGTTGAGCAACCTTGCAGGCGGTTTTTTGTTGCTTGTCACCCGTCCGTTTAAAGTGGACGACTATATTGCCGCCAACGGCTACGAAGGCACCGTAGAAGACATACTTATCTGTTACACCAAGATACGCACATTTGACAACAAAGCAGTGTACCTGCCCAACGGCGCACTGTCTACCACTCAGATTGTCAACTACACCGAAAAGGGCAAACGCCGTTTGGACGTTACGTTTAGTATCAGCTACGACAACGATTTTGACAAGGCAAAACAACTGATTGCCGAAGTCTGTGCCGCTAACGACAAGATTTTTGTAGATCCCGCGCCCAACATCAGGGTGACCGCACACTCCCAAAGCAGCGTAGACATCACCGCTATGGTCTGGTGCAACGGCGACGATTACTGGAGCAACAAGTACTACCTGCTGGAAGAAGTCAAGCGCACATTCGACAACAACGGCATCAGCATCCCCTACAACCAACTTGACGTACACATCAAGGACAACACCGCTATCGCCAACGACTAGCAGCGAGACACGCTCTGTCAATATTTTGTCGAAGTACAATACCGACCGATTCGCAGCAAACGGTAACGAAGAAGCGACCATTACTACAAAAAATGCGAAAAATAGACTACTATGCGTAACATAGTAGTCTATTTTTATTACAATTTGCTGTTACTCATGTGTAAACTCGGTGATGGGCAACAAGTACTTACTTACAGATTCGTCAACTACTTTCAACAGCGCATAGCTGAATTCCTCCGCTGCAACTTCTTCCGTTTCGTTGTTCAGCACGTAGTAGTCGATAGCAAGGAAGTTTTTGTCGTTGCGTTCGGTGATGTAAGCCTTGAGATAACCTACATTGTCGTTAAACTTGTTGATAAGCTCGTAAATCTGCACCGTGGAATCAAGTTGGTCAAATACAAAAGTCATGCACAGATTGCCGCTTTCGTAAAACAGCGCGTCGACAAAAATACCGTCGTCATATGTCTTGGTGTTGATTGTGCCTTTGACTGTAACTCTGTCATCCTTGGTGTCGTAGTCAAAACCAAGCTTGCTCCACTTCGAATCAACCGTGTCGATAAATTTTCTGAAATTCATGTGTCCGCTCCTTGTATAGTTTATTGTACGTTCCTATTATATACCACAATATTTTGTTTGTCAACAAGTTTTGCTAACATTTATTTATTTGTCAGCACGTATTGTTTGTTCAGTTTGCCGTCGGACAGGTCGCCGTGCTCCACGTCAAACATTTCTATCGCGCCGTAGTTTGTCGCCGACAAATCGACATCGATAAACGACACGCCTTTTTGCAATGCCTTGCCCGTATCTGGATCTTTCCATTCGCTCAGATACAGTTGCGCTTCCGTGTAGTCGAACACGCTTTCCAACAGACCGGAAATCAGCGGCAAATCGCCCTTCTTGTCCAGAAACGGGTATGTGTGGTAACCGCAACTGCGCCCATAGGCAAGCATAACGCCGTTTTTGTCAATGCCGCGCAACGTGTTGATGTGGTCGTGTCCGCAAAATACCGCCTTGGTGCTGCCAAGCGCGACAATTTTGTCGTAGATGTCGTAACCGCCGCCTTTGCCGCCATCACCTTGGTTGCCTGTCTGGCAATAAATGCCGGGCATTTCGGTGGTCGTGCCGTCAGGATTGGTCAACGTCCAACCTTTTTCGGCAACAAAACCGCAGTAGTCGGTAATCGTACCGTCATTTACACCATTGTACATATCTACATATGCACGCAACGGCATATGCATAAACATACTGCTTTGCACGTCGGCACGGATGGTTTGCAACCCTTGTATGTTCCAGGCGTACCACTCGGCTTGCCCAGTGGTAACTTCGTCGTAAAACATCTCGATGCCCTTGCGGGTGTCGGGATACATGTTGCTGTCCACAAGCGACAGCACGTATTGCAAGCGATTGTCTGCGCCAACCACCTTGACAAAGTAGTTGCTTTCGCCCTTTATATTGGACGGACCGCCGTCAAACAAACAATACTTGTAGTCGGCAAACATGCGACCGTGGTTGTATTTGCTCAATCCGAACTCGCTGTCGTGGTTGCCGAACACATAGCACCAATATACTTGCTGCTTTTCCATAAAGTCGCAAAAGTACTTTACCGCGCTGCGTGCAAAAATACTCAAAGTCAAATCGCCCGTCACCACCACAACGTCGGGTTTGCCGACAGCAAATGCCTTTGTCAACAAGTCAAACGTCTTGGTATCCTGCGTCCAACTGCCGAATTTTATTTGCGGATCGGTAATCTGCATTATACGCAACGACGTTTGCCCTTCGGCGAGTCTCAAAGTGGGCATTGCATTGTAGTACTTATAAAAGCTGTCGGTCGCGCTCCACTCTGTGCCGTTGCCGTAGTAGTTTACTTCACCGGGCGTGTAGCCGTCTATTGCGCCGCAAATATTTGCCACGCCTGCAATGACAAGCAGTATACCCAGCGCAATACACCAACCGCGCCTTGCACGTTGTTTCTTTTCGTCGGATTTGCTCATGTTTCACCCAAGTTTGTCAAGATTTTTTGTATACGTATGTGTTTTTTGCCTGCTAATTGTTTTTCGGGAACAGCTTAAAGAATTGCTCGCACATTCCCAGCCAAGTGTGATTCTTTGCAAAGAAAGGTTGCGCCGTGTTGACAAGCTCGTCACAGGTGGACAAGCCGTGCCAACCTTGCGGATACATGTGCAACTCGCACATTACGCCTGCGGCAATGCACGCTTCGGCATACCTGAGCGCATTTATCGGCGGCACACAGTTGTCCTCAAATGTCGTCCACACAAAAGCAGGCAATGCTTTGTCCGTAACATACTTGTCGATGTTAAACACGTTGTCGAATGTCGCCTTTTGCTCGTCGGTCAGTGCGCCGAACAGATTTTCGTGACTGCCCACATGACCGTACTCGGGCGAAATGACGGGATAAGACAGGCACACCGCCGTTGCCGCAAGGTTCCAACTCTTGCCAAAGCGTGAGTCGATGTTGGGGTAGTCGGTGGCAAAATTGGCGACAAGGTGTCCGCCTGCGGAAAAGCCGACAATGTATATACGTTGCTCGTCAATGTGCAGTCGCTCGGCATTGGCGTGCAGGTAGTCGACAGTTGCGGCAAGTTGCAGCAATTGCGCAGGGTAACGTATCGGCGCACATGAATAGGTCAAAATAAAAGCGTTGTAACCCTTGCCCATAAAGTATGCTGCAATGGGTTCGCCTTCGCGTTTGCTTACCATAGCATAGCCGCCGCCCGGCACCACTACGATTGCAGGACGTTTTTCGTCCACACCGTCGTCACGGAAAGTACCGAATGTAAAGCAGTCCAAAGTTGCCTGTCCTTCGAGCGAATAAAGCTCGGAAATATTTACGTGTTGCGTTTGCATATTGTCCTCCATGCACATAAGTCGAATCGGCAAAAGACGCTATACTCTTGACGGTACCACATCGGCACTTTGCAAATGTCGCGCCAAGTATACTCTGTATCTTTGCCACCGAAGATTTGACAATTAAATTGTAGTATTGTATTCACGTACCGAACGTCCCAGAAAGTCGTTTAACATAACCCAAATCGACTTGACGACGTAAAAATTGTTCTACCCGAGTTGGAAATACGCACGATACTATACTATATATAAATATACACTATTTTACGGCAAGTGTCAACCCCTGCGAACAATGTCGTGCATACAAGTCGCCGCATATCAATCGGCAATTTGTTTCGGCGACAAAAACGTGTGCAAAATACTTTACAAACTCGTCATTGCAACTTAGTGCAAGTTTTTTGCAAAAAATCGCTCAAAACCCTTGCCAAAACGACAAAAATGCGGTATCATATATAAGCTGATTACGGAGGCATAGCTCAGTTGGTTAGAGCGCTCGCTTCACATGCGAGAGGTCGTAGGTTCAAGTCCTACTGTCTCTACCAAACGGCGGCTACGATAGTGGTCGCAAACAACACAGGATACGACAAAAGCGTCGTATCCTTTTGTTTTTTTGCTCCTTAGTCTTGCCGCCTTAAGCATAGGCAGTGCGGAAGTTGAAATAACGTAGCGCTCCGTTTCAATTGCCGAGCAATCTCACTACGCTTACCGTCGCTGCGCGAACGGACAAGTCCTACTGTCTCTACCATCTTTGTAGTACGAAAAAGCTACAAAACAAAAAAACACAAGATTTAGTAGGTCTTGTGCTTTTTTGTTACCATATCTTGTGGTTCGCGTCCTTCGCGGAATATTTGAATTCAGGAGCTGCATTTTGACCTATTTTTCAAAAAACAGGACTTGAACCGGCGACTTCGTTTTAATCCCCGCCTGATACCAATAATTTAATACAAATCTTTTAAGAGAGAACAAGGATAAACGTTCTCTTTTTTTTATGCCGGTTCGAGTGGTGATTTCCTATTTGCGGTGAGAAAAATTAGAGAAGTCTTATGATAGTGTTATTATCCCGACCGACAGGAAGTGCCATTACAAAGCGGCGATAGGAGAACGCAACAAATGGCTTGCCGAGAACTGCGATATGATGATCGTCTATATAAAGCGTGATTATGGAGGTGCGTATAAAT
>CAKQXG010000129.1 GCA_934281515.1 uncultured Clostridia bacterium
GATGCATGTAAGCATTGCTAAGGTTGTAGTCGGATATTACCATGCCGACAAAACCCCACTCCTTGCGTAGCACCTCGGTAAGCAAGGCGTAACTACCACCTGCCCAATCGGTACCTATACGGTTGAATGAGCTCATCATGCCATGCGTATTTCCTTGCTCCACAATCATTTGGAACGGCTTGAGGTAAATTTCGCGGAAAGTTTGTTCGTCCGCCCAAGTAATTAGTCCGTCACTGTCGCGGTTTGTTTCCTGATCGTTTAGCACAAAATGCTTGACATAGGTGTACACGCCTTTGCTTTGTGCGCCGACAACGACGTTAGTCCCTAGATAACCTGCAAGGAACGGGTCTTCGCTGTAGTACTCCCAGTTGCGTCCCGAAAACGGCGAACGATGAATATTGACTGCCGGCGCATACCAACCGCTGTATGTACGTCCGTCGCCTTTGGTGTAACCGACAAGACTTTCCAAGCCGACCATTACGCCCATGTCGTTGGCAAGGTCCTTGTTCCAAGTTGCGCCGATGACGCATTCCGAAGCGTAGAAACACGTATCGTGTACCGTCGGATCGCCCATAAACACGGTAAATCCGGCAGGTCCGTCGGGGTCGGCGGTACGCGGTTTACCTATTTTGTCCAATGCAATGGTATGGAAGTTGCCTTGTCCGACAAGTTGCACCATTTCGTCAACGGTCAAGTAGTCGATAAGTTCGTCCCACTTTTCGCTGTTGTAGTCCACACCTATCAGATCGTACAGTTGCGGCGCAGTACCACTCTTACCTTGCGTGCGTGTTGCTCCACTAAACGACGCCGCATAGTTGCCGTTGGTGTCATCGTAAGTGTAGGTAAGCTTGGCGCGTACGTCGTCGGCAATCTCACGGTCTGCCTTTGTCGGAGTAGTCGGGAATGTACCGTTGAAACTACTACGCGTCATTACTTTGCCACTCATATAAGCCGACATATCCTCAAAACGATTGTCGCTTATCGAGCCTGTTCCGTAAATATCCATCGGGTAAGTCACGTCCTCAAACAAAGAGTATTCGCGTGCAATTCTATCCTCGCCTGCCCATGCGTCGTGAGCATTTCTGCCAAGATACAGCGTGTAGGTACCCATATCGAGTTCGTAACAACTATACCCGTTGCCGTTAGCGTCGGAGTAGTCGTAGCTGGCCATATCTTTGAGATTTATACTGATTGTATATTCACCGCTTTGTCCCGGCGCAAGCAAATCGGTCTTGGCAATGCCACCAAGTACAACGTGCGACTTTTCTATGCCGTTGTTGACATAAGGCGCGCTGTAGTACAATTGTATCACGTCCTTACCCGAGTACTTCGTGCCTATGTTGGTAACCTTGACGGTTACGTCAATCTTGTTGTTTGTGTTTTTGTCAAGTTGCGTACCGACAGGAGTGGATTTACTTTCTACAACTTCCCACTTGAAGTCGGTGTAACTTTGACCGTATCCGAACGGAAACACGACACTGCTGTCGTACCAACCACCGTCGTCGCCGAAACGGTAAATGTTTTGGTAACTGCGCGTTTCGTAGTAGCGGTAACCGAAATACAATCCTTCCTCGTACTCTACAAAGTAGTTGCCTGTTTGCGAACCTGCCGCAGTGTAGGCGTTGCCGTTTTCCGTCAGATTGTCGCCGAAGTTTTGCCAAGTGGGGTCGGCGGTAAAATCGCGCACGTATGTATCGACAAGGTGTCCGGACGGATTGATGTCGCCGCACAATACCTTACCTACGGAGTTAGCGCCGCTACCGCCCGGGCTGCCTATCCACAGCGCGGCGTCGATACCATCTTGTTGCAAAAAGCCAAGCTCCATGCTTGTGGCACAGTTGATAAGCACCACCACTTTGTCGAATTTTCCGCAGGAAACAACGTTGTTTAACAACGCCTCTTCGTTGGCGTCAAGTTCGAGATAGTGTTGTCCGCCCGCCTTACTTCCTTCTACAGCCGCACCGCCGTAGTTTTTGACTTGCAAACGAGGCAAATCGAAGCCCTCACCGCCGATACGTGAGAATACGATTACCGCGGCGTCGGAATAAGCTTCGTAACTGTTCTTGACCTTGTCGGTGTACAATTCCTCGGGTGTTTCGCCGATTGCAAGCCCCGTAACTTTTGCGCCGATTGCGGGGTTACTGTCGCGCCCTTTGCCGCTGTCGTTACTTTTGTAAAAGTTGACCAAAGTAGGATTCAGTACAAATCCTGCGTTTTCCAAGCCTTTATACAGCGAAACGGAATTTCTTGTATTACCTCCGCCGGAGCCGGAGCCGCCGAGTACGATATTGGCGGAGTTTTTGCCAAACACACTGATTTTTGCATTTTTAGCCAACGGCAATGCCTTGTTGTCGCCTTGTCCGTTGTTTTTCAACAACACAATGCCTTCGCCGACGATTTCTTCGTTGAGGCGGTTTGCCTCCTTGTAAACCGTCGACTTATCGGTGGGGTTTGCAATTACTCCGTCGGACAACTTCATATCCGTTTCAAACTGTTTGAAGCCGTCGGTTGTCTTGGTGTAACGATTGTATTTGTTGGGGTCGCCCGATATATTTTTGCGACCTTCGCCGCCGAAAACGGTGTCCATTGTACCCGACAAAAAGTCGTTTTGCGTGCCCACCATGGTTGCGGTAAACACAAATGTAAACACCAGTACCGAAACCAGAAACCAACAGCGAGCGTATTTCCAAATAATTTTCCATGTTTTCATATGCATACCTCCCTAATTGGCAAGGTTGTAGGTGCAAGGCACCCATTTTACCGCAACGGACGTATCTATACGCATGTAGTCTACGCCCGGACCGCCGATCATACCTTCACGCAGGGTATTGGTGTGTACGGCAATTTGTATTACGTTCCACCCTTCGACAAGAGATACCGAACCGAATCGATATTCGTTAAAGGTGGAATAAGCTCTGTTGCCGCCCTCAACACGTACAGAGGTGTAATTTACCGTAGTTTTTGCGCCGTCGGTTGTCTTGCCAACGTAGGTATAGATACCGAGCGATGACGGAGTAAACTGCACTGCGCCCATTTCCGAACCGAGAGCAAAGTACAACGGAGCGTTGGTTACAGTAGCTTCGGCATATACGACAAATTCCAGCGTGACGGTGTCGTTGTGCATATAGTTGATAAACGCACCGTTACTTGTCTGCGACAAGGTTGTGTCGATCAAGCTTTCACCCGTAGGAGAAGCCGAGTATCCCGTACCGCTTTTGCCTGTCAAATCGACGTATTCCGCCTCAAAACGTCCGTTTGACGGAGATTGCAACGGTTCGTTGATACGGAAATACATTGTGACCGTACAAGGCGAGAAACCGTCGGCCTCCGCAGTGACACGGAAGTTCATCAACTTGACAACCTTGGTAGGCGTACCCGTAACCACACCCGAAGGCGACACTTCAAGTCCGTAAATGGCTTTAAGTGTAGCGGCGTCCTCGGCAGTCATAGTGTATCTAATGTCTACGCCCTCGCCTGCGTCGGCGGTGGCGATGCTGTAATTAGCCTGTTCGCCAACGGTCAATGCGCCGCTAAGCGACTCGAACTTGATACGTTGCGGCTTGACGGACAACACAAAGTTTGCAGTCACGTCCTCGCAACCGTCGGCATGCGCCACGACGGAGAAGTTACAGTCGCTGCGTTCCGTCGATTTGCCGATAACGGCGCCATTGGGGTACAACATCATACCTTCGGGCAAAGAACCGTCGGCAAGAGTGTATGTCACATTGTTGCCGTTAAGCGCAGTTGCATTGCCGGCAACTCCGCTTTGATTGACGTACTGTATGCCTACGTAAGCGGGGTCAAGCTCGGTAGTTTTATTTGCGCCGAAATTGACAATTTTGGAAGGAGTAGTACTGACGTGATCGAGCACCACGTCAATGACAAACTCAGCCTCGGTGTCGGAGTATCCCTTTGCCGAAGCTCTGACAACAAACGCTTCGCCAGGTCCTACCTTGGTAGGAGTACCGGTAATCGTACCGTCGCTTGCCATAGTCAGACCGTCGGGCAATTTGTCTACGGCTCTGTACGTAACGTCCACTTCGTCCTTGACATATGCTACCGAAGCGGCATACGCAACGCCGACACGAGCGTCGGCAAGGGTGCGCCCGTCAAAGTCCAAGTGAGCGTTAACGACGCTTATCGTAATCTCCGCCGTCACGGACGGACATTTTTCCGCAGATGCGGTAATATTCACTTTTATCTTTTTTATCTTGTCGTACTTGCCTACGATTGTTCCGTCGGCGGCAACCGTCAAAGCGCCGTCAAATGCGTTTGTCAGTTTGCCTTGCGCCTCTTCGTCAAGCGCGTAGCTTACCGTTGCTCCGTTACTTGCAACGGCAGTCGCCACGGTGCCGGAGTTATCTTTCCCGACAATACTTTCGCAAACGGCGTCATCGTAGGTAATTACGCCGTTCTTCAATTCTTCGCTCGGCTTTTCGCCGTTGTCCGACGGTTGGCACGCGGCAAACACGCCGACAACCAACATCAACACGGCAATCAACCAAGCGCTTAGTCTTTTTTTACTCACAATTGCCTCCAATGCTTACAATACTTTTGCGGAAACGACCGCAAAGGATCGCTTCCGCAAACAGTTTGTACAAGTATTAGTCTTGTTCTTTCTTACGTTTTGCAACCACTGCAACCGCGCAAATCGAAATAAGCGCAAACACAGTAATCGCACTTGTTCCGACAACGCCGAAACAACCCTTTTTGTGTCCTTGGCACTTGTCTGCGCATGCAGGGTCGGCACAATCGCTCGTACACTTGCCGCACTCGGCGCACTTGTGTCCGCACTTGTGAGGAGTTTCGGGTGTTGCCGCCTTGACAACAATCTTGAACTCGGCGGTAACGGCGGTTTCGCATCCTTCTGCCCATGCCGTGACGGAGAACGTGTATTCGCCGGCAGTGGCAATACTTCCGCTCAATTTACCATCAACCAAAGTCAGTCCTTCGGGAAGGTCGTTTGACGTGTATGTGATGTTGTCCGCGCCTGTAGCTGTGGCAATGTTTACGGAGATGTCTGAGCCGACTTCAGCTTCGGCAAGAGTACTACCTTTGTATGCGATTTTGCTTGCTTGGGCAACCGTAACGGTCACTTCGGTGGACAGATTTTCCGCCCCTTCGGCACTTGCGACTACCGTAAATTTGCTTGTACCTGCCGTTGTGGGGACACCGACGACGGCTCCGTCGGCAGACAAACTCATACCTTGCGGTAACGTACCGTTGACGGTGTAAGTTACATTCTTACCGTACAATGCCGAGGATACGTTGATACGAGCGAACTTGCCCAAAACAACGCTTGCCGTTTTGTCGCCGACAAATTTCAATCCGCCGTCGACAGTCAACGTCAGTACGATTGCCTGACCGATGTAACCGTTGTCGTCCTTCAACGATACAGTCATCGTGTATTCACCGCTTACGGCGTCGGCGGCAATCTTACCGGAAACCTTACCTGTCGATTGATCGATAGTAACGCCTTCGGGTGCGCCCGACAGAACGTATTTGTAATTTTTGTATACCGTGCTCTTGGCGTCGTAACTGACGGATGCGCCCGTTGCAAACGTACCCAAGTCCTTGCTGTAAGATGTTCCCGAGTAATGTTCGGCAGTATATCTTGCACCGAGTCTGTTCATTGCGTTGCTGTTGACGACCGTGTACAACACGCTCTTTGCGGCACGTTTCATAGCCGCAACGTGAGTAGGCGTCAATGCCGAACCGCTAGTAGACAACGTGCGTTCGTTGCCGTCGGCAAGCCACAAATCGTTGCCTGCGCGAATCATCAAATCGGCACGCATAAAGTTGTTTACCCAGTCGGTAATTACCAGACCGCGGAAG
>CAKQXG010000130.1 GCA_934281515.1 uncultured Clostridia bacterium
CTGTTCGCCAAAACCATATAACCTTTCCCTTCGTCGTATCGCAAATATATATTTTGACTTACGCTTCTTATTCTCACAGGTGTATTTAGCGGTGCTTCCGGTCGAACAAATTCGACATCTTGACTAAACGAAATATCTTTGATTACCGCTTGTGTTTGGTAAGTTCCCGATGTGTTTACGGTAATCTTGACAAATGCTTTTGTTCCTGCAAATCGAGAAGGTAACACAAAATAATACTTATCATAAGTATCACTATCCAAAAGCAAACTGCTGTCACCTTGTATTGTGGCATGTTGATACGCGCCGTCAAAACTACGTATTTGCAAATCTATCACTGCATTTTCCAAGGCGGGAGACGCAAAACAAGACAATACCAAGGACTTTGCATCCGACGGTATTTCAACGTAATTTTCTATGTAGGAATTCTTATATGCGTCACTGTCCACCCAAAACATTACTTCGTAGCCGTTTGGTTTGGTAATTGCAATATCTGTGTTGCGATACCAATCTGACATTATTGTGTCGGCGTTCCATTTTGACGATTTATCGGCAATAACCACTTCTTTCGGCCGTGATATATCGCTGGCAATGTAATCGGCATCATCACCCAAAGCTCGGACTTCCACTGTGTGAAAACCCGATGAAAGAGTGCTTAAATCCACCTGCCGTACATTTGCTTCCGTTTCCAAAGCGCATTCCGTCAACACTTTGTCTACGTAAATGTCGTAATCGGTTGCATTTGCAACGTTGTTAAAATACAGTTTTTCTCCGTCAAATACCAAATTCGGAGCATCCAATTTTTGTCTGCTGATGACGTACGTTGCCGTATTACTCGGTTGACTGTCGGCATACTTTTTCAAGTAATCGGTCGCAACGACTTGTATATCGTACGTGCCTTTATTCGTTTGATTGTACAAGTAACTAAAACCGGATGTAGTAAACACCTCCGTTCCGTTAACGTAAATCACGTAACGATTGGCGTTCGGGACCTTACTCCAAGTTATTGTGCCGTCTTGCGAAACGCTTACCGTCGGCGACGTCAATTGCTGAATTTCCGAATTATTATTGTCATCGGGCGGGGAATTATCTTGCACGCACGCATAAGCCGCAATGCAAAAAGATGCCAAGCAAAAGCATATTAATACTGATAATAAACACTTTTTCACGATAATTTTCTCCTTATCTGTTTGTCAAACTAAAATCGTCAATCATTGCCCAAGAGCCACTACCGCATTTGTTGCCTGACATTATGCCTATCCGATAATTATCCGTCTTGTCTATTTCAAACTCCAAAGTTTTGTAATCCCAGGTATTGCAGTTTACCGCCACCTTGGCTACTACGTTATTATTTTGATCAGACACAAACAAATACACGTCCGCATTTGAGCTTGTTTTTACTTTGAATGAAACTCGGTATTTTGCGGCTTTGAGATACAAACCTTGATATAACTTGGTTTCGCCTTGCTCTAATGAGCCGATAAAGCCGTAACTCTCGTTGTTGTATCTTTCCGCTATCGATATGCTGTTTCCCGTAGTCGTAAAATTCCAATACGATCTACCATTGGCAAAATCCGTATTAAACAATTTGTCGGTAGAATGCATTGTTTCGTCGTCACTGATACAATCGCTAATCGGTTCCACCCATGTTATTCCATAAGGGGCTAATTGGTTTACGTATCCTTCTGGAGAGTAATGGACGTTGTTATTCTCCCAACGCAAATTACTTACGGGAATGCTTATACCGTTCCACATCGATCTATCAGGAATCCAGACCGTATTTTGTCCCCAAACTTTCACGCCGGCGAAATTGCAATCGTGAATATAAATGTTTCGCATTTCAACTTGTTCCAAATCGGGACAAGTCCCCGCAATGGACATAAACGAAAAACCACTGCACAAGCTCGGACAACTGCAATGAGATATTTCTATGTTAAGCATCGGTTGCACATCCGTACTCGACGCCCAACGATCGCGCCTTACGTCTCCGTAACTGTTGCCGACCTTAAACGAATCGTCACCCGAGGCAAAAAAACAGTTTTCAATAAGGACATCTTGACACCTATCCAAGTGCAACCCGTCGTTCATTTCACATTCGCTAATGCCGACGGAGCGTTTCGTTGCCATGGTGATGTTGGCGATTACACCATTGTTGCAACAAATGATATCCATAAAGTGTCCGCCGGTAAAGTTTGTTGTAATGTTGTTAATTTCAAAATCGGTAACGCGATAAAAGCCGAAGGTATTTAGATGAATATTTCCTTTGCATGTACTGCCGTGCGGAGCCATATCTATGCGTGCATTTTGTTCACCTATTATGCGAATGTTCGAAGTGCCTTTATCCGCATAAAACAACGGGTAATTCCAATGAAACGCCTCTTTGAATTCGGGTATTGTAGGCCAAATATCCGCATATATTCCGCTGTCGTTAAGTACTACATCGTCGTTGTACGGAACAAACGGCTCGCCGATTTCCACAAAGCCGTTGCCATAGTCGTATCCGCGCGCTTCTATGTAGTCGTTTACGTCGGGGTTTTGCGCCACTACCGCATTGTCGCCAAAAAGAATCGTCACGTTGCTTCTCAGCAGAAGATTCCCTGTCAAAAAAGTATGATTCTCGGTAAGCACCAACGTACCTCCTCCGCCAAGGGAAAGATCGTCGATGGCCTTTTGAATAACAGCTCGATCACTGTGTATGCCGTCTCCGTAAGCATTATAGTCCCTGACGATATCTATCACTTTGTTCGGTCGGTTGGTGCTTGCCTCTTGCTTGACAGATCCGTTTGCCTTTGTATAACCACAAGCTACGACACCTATTACCGACAGCACAAACAACGTTATCAGAAAAAATAACACCGATTTTACCGCTTTTTTACTGTTCATAGTTGTTTCTCCGTTAGTTACCTATTTGTATGGAAGAGAAGCAAGCATGCTCTCCTTCGGTAGATTGAATAACGATCTTAACGTCACTGTTACGATATTTTGTAATGTCGTAACTAAAAGTGCCACCCGCCTGATTTTGCACGGTTGCGTATTCCGTCGAACAACCGATCGGCTTTAACGACTCTCCGTTTACGTAAACGAAAACTTTCGGATCGATGTCTTGCGCGCCGACTCGGTCAAACTTGAAGAAAGTAATCTTCAACACAGACTCGTTGTTGATGCGAATGTCGTTTGTAATACCTGCCGCTACATTATTACGCGTTTCCAAACAAAAACCCTCGGGATGTAGGGCGGTAATGCCGTCGGAAACCCACTCGTCGCAAATTGTCGAACTTGTCCATACGCGCGATCTTGACACATTGTCGGTTGTAAACAATTTTACCTGATTGATGTACATAGAAGCATCGTTTTCTACCGTGATTTCCACATCGACAAGTTTATTTACGAAATCGGAAAGATCGTACACAAAGCACTTGTCGGGAATGTTTTCGTGCGGAGTTAAAATATTTGTCAATACTTTTCCGTCAACTTTTACACAAAAATTATTCGCGGAAAAATCGGATGACATGTTTGCCGACTTATCGCAAAATAAATACAACACACTATGATTTACATCCACATACAAGCGGTTGGCAATACCGCTGTCGTATGAGGCGTCGTATTGCATAAAAAGCTTATCCGAACGGTACTGCGCATTTCCGAAAACTTTCCAATTGTCGGAGATTTGTCGAGCCGACCACTTTTTGTTGTTGGAAAATCTGTAAATAACGTGATTGCTTTCGCTTTCCCCTTCGTACAACGAATTGTTCGATAAAGCCTTTATAGCAATATCGTACACGCCGCTTTTTGAAAAACCGACCTGCAACGTATTGACGGCGGCATGCTTGACAATGCCAAACAGCGACGACCTACTGCCGTTTACATATACCTCGTAGTTTGTCGCGCCCTCCACGTCGTGCCATGACAATGTTTCCGCATTCAAAGTTATTGTTGGACATTGCAAGGTTTTACGTTGCACGAGAAAATCCACTTGATTACTAAATCCACTTGACTTGTATCTTCGATAACTGTCTGCCGCATAGATTTTTACGGTATACGTGCCATTGGTCGTATAGTTTAATTTATAACTGGTAGAATGTTCCACTGCAACCCATTTGTCATTAACAAATACCACGTAATAGTCGGCATTGCTAATTTCTTGCCACGATACAACGTCGTCTTGCAGCGATATTTCCGGCGTTGCGAGCTTGTCTGACGTCGTAACGTTGTCGTTTGACTCTCCGTTGTCTTGTTTCGGAGAACAACAGACAAGTAAAGCGCAAATTGCGATTACCAAAAATAGCAGTAAATATAATTTCCTTTTCATTTTTCTCCTGATTTTACACCGTTGATCGTCACCATTAAATTTTTATATTAGAGATACAACAATGATCGCCTTCGATGCCGTCCACCACGACTACGGATATTTCCAAAGTGACGGTTTGTCCGACGTAATCGGACATATCATACAAATAGAAAAAATCTTCTTGCGTGTTTGTTACTTTTACGTAATCGGTAATGCCGGCCGACACACGAACAACTTTACCGTTTACCTTTACTACCACACAAGTCGGTACGTCTTGTTTTTCCGTAGAGGGACGATCGAACATTCTCATTGCAATTTGCATTGTCGGAGACGCAACATTTACCTTACAAGATATCATTGCATTGGCATCTTCCAAGCAAACACCTTCCTTGTGACGCACAAGCTTGCCTTTTTGCGTCCAAAAGGTGTAAATATCTGCCGCCGTCCAATTTGTTATGTTGTCCAACGTTTGAATGGTAAACGATATTTCCATGCGATAAATTGTTATCGTTTCGCCGTTTCCGTCACCTGTATCGTCTTGTTCAATGGAAATTGCAACGGTTTTGTCGGCAAATGCAATCAAATCGTATACAAAAAATGAAGGCGAATCGTCGTCTATTTTGTACCACCCGTATTCGTCCAATGGTTTTTCGTAACTTTCGCTGTTTAGCACTGTAGCGACGATTTTTCCGTCCACTACCTGCAAAACCCTGACTCTGTAATTAACATCGCAATCGACGCTCCCCTTTGCATAGACGATTAAATACTTGTCGGCTTTGGTAAGATCGAACTTATTTACCGCCCAAGAATTCGGCATCGGATCGACAACGTCCCCCAAGTCGGAACCGTCCAGCAAAATCCCCTCGTTTACATACTTTGCGCTGTCGTATTGCAAACCACCGTTTCCGAATGTCCATTTGTATTTAGAACGTTGGTCTTCGGCAAGCGTGAAAATACGCGTGCTATCCGTCTCCAAAGATTCCAATTGACTCGGGATAAATTGTTCGCTGGAGATGTCGCACAGCTCTTT
>CAKQXG010000131.1 GCA_934281515.1 uncultured Clostridia bacterium
CCTTCGATTGTTTCAAGATAAACGTCTGCTGCATCTGCCAACTTGGTGCTGGTCTTAAGTTTGTATGCGCCACCGTCTTGATCACCTGCAAAGTAGAAGACCTTTCCGCTAGGGGTGTAGTACAATGCCCACTTGTAAGGTTTGCCAACCTCGGGATTTGTAATGATGGAAGCGTTGTATTGCTTGAGAATCTCCGCCTTTTGCGATGTCTTGGGAGCAACGCAAGTGTAGGTCAAACCGTATTCCTTGCCGCTAGCGTCCTTGTAGGCTTCGCCCTTGGAGTTGACAATGACAACCTTGAGAGTGTAGTTGATGTCCGCGTCGTGCTTTTCGGGGATAACGATTGTGTACTTCTTGGTCGTTTCGTCCAATGCGCTGACTGTGATATCCGTGGAACCGGAAACAGTCCATTTGACGGAAGCAATCGTTGTGCCTACACGCACCGTGCCGACAACTTCGTAGGAAGCGTCGTAGTTGATTGTGGTTGTTTCGTCGCCATAGGTTGACTTGAGGTAGGCAACCATGTCTTTGAGAGTTGCTTCACTGAGTGTGTCTGAGGGTTTGTTTTCGTCCATTTCGCAAGCAACAAGACCGAAAACAGCACTGACAAGCATCACAACAGTAAGCAAAAGTACCCAATACTTCTTCATTTTTTGTTCTCCTTTAAAAAATTTTAACAAAAGAGTTGCATATGATTACACACCGCACGACTAGCCCCGGCCAATCGCTTGGTGAATAAACCTTGATTAGTCGATTATCTCGATGTAGTGATAGCTGACAACCTTGATTTGATAAATACCCGGAACGTTGTCACCGACATCTTCGTCGTAGTAGGCTACAACACCCTTTACATTGATTTTGCTACCGACAGGATATCTATCCTGTGTGATAAGGTTGCCTTCTTCGTCCTTCAACACATCGGTGCGAATGACAATTTCCTTACCGTCGCGCTTGCATGTAATGGTCATTGCGCCCTTGGAGGAACTTTGTTCGTTTTTGGTTGTGTAGATGTTGACAATCTCCAGATTTGTCATTTGGATCGTTGTATCCAAGGTAAGGTAACCGTAGTCAAATTCCTGAACGTTGTCATCGCCGAGATCAATCTTGATTTTGCTTAAAAACTGCTCGGGAGTTGTATCTACGTAGATTACGTCATGTCCGCTTTCGATAAGATAGAAGTTGTCAACCTTATCTTTGGAATAGGGGTCGCATTTGATGTCGGCAACTTGCCAGCTGTTGCCCGTTTCGTAGTACTGTACCAAGCCCGAAATATGCACCAGATTGCCGAGTTTGATAATCTGCTTTGCAAACGGACCGGGCTTGTAACTGTAGAAGAATGGCATGGCAAAATACAGACCGGTTTCCTCGTCATAAGTCTGTATGTACATCTTGTTGTTGCTGTCCGACACAATTACACCCTCGAACGCTACGCGAACATTGTTGTAGTTGGCAATGTTTGTGCGAAGCTCCTTGATAGACACCGACTTTGTTTCACCTGTGTAGAAATCGGGGTCGGCCTTGTCGGAATAGCAATACAATTTGTGGTCAATAGCTTGGTTGATGGCATTGCCACAAATCTCGCCGTATCTGTTTTGCGTGGAATTGGAAGCCAACGCCAAGCCTTCTTGCAAAATTTCAATATTAAGATTGCGGTAGTCGGCGTCTTCGGAGGGCTTGTACCAAACCCAAACAACATATCTGCTACCCGTCGAGTCGATGTTCCACTTGTCGTTGTCGGACTCGAGAATTATCGAAGTGGCACTCTGCAACTTTTCTTTGGTAAAGTTGGATGCTTTTTTGCCCCAAGGCTCGACCGTGCCGGTAGACTCGGGCGTGTTGATGGCAATATATCTTGCCTTTAGTACACCCGTAGGAATAACCGACGCGTCGACCAAAAAGTGCGTTGTGTCGCCGTCAATATAATTTTTGACGGTGGCTGTCAGCTTGGCAGAATCGGAATTCATATCCAATTTAACCTGACTGACGTAATCCACAAGTGGCTTTTCGCATGCTACCAGTGCCAGCAAAGCCGACACCAGCAACAAAAGACAAAGCATTAAACTAGTAAGTTTTTTCATAAAAACACCCTTTGTCACAAACAATTGTGTTATTTATTCTTTTGGCAGTTTTTAATTGCATCTTCAAACGCCGTTTTGATTTGAGCTGCGATATTGTTGCCCGAGAAAGCAACACACTTGACAAGCAAGGAACCGACTTCGTCACGAGCTTTGGAAGAACCGTTGAAAGCAGGGCTTGTGTAGTAAGCGTGGGCTTGTTCTACACAAACTTTGGCGGACAATGCCGTGATGCCGTCGCCGCCGTCTGCTGCTGCGAGGAATGCACTGTAAACGGGGTCATTGTTGACGGATGCAAGCACGGGTACGTAACCGGAAGTTTGAGAGAACTTAGCCTGGAATGTAGTGTTTGTAACAAGGAACTTGACAAACAACCACGAAGCAAGCATTTCGTCCTCGCTGGCTTTGTTGAAAATACATACGCTGGGACCTTGGGAAATAACCTTCGGGGCCTCGGGGTTTACTTGCGGAATGATTGTGATACCGACGTCGAACGGATACTTGCCGTCAACGGTCTGCGGAGCCTGGTTGGATGCGCCTGCGGAAGAACCGATGGACATAAAGCTTTCCTGATTTTTGAACAGGTTGGAAGTGTATTTGTCACTGTTGAGAGCCTTTGTCGTGAAGTAGTTTTTGCTGTACCAACCATTGATACGAGTCATAAATTCCTTCATCGTGTCGTTGTTGAACAAATAATGGTCGGCAGCATCTCCCTCGGCGGTTGTGTACAACGATTTATGTTCGGCGTCGAGAGTTGCAAATTGTTCCGCCATGGTGATAAACCAGTTGGCTTCGCTGTCGTAACCGAGAGGAACGATGTCTTTTCCGGAATCCTTGGTAATCTCGAGGATTGTTTTGCAAACGTATTCCATACTGGAATGGCAATTTTCGGGACAGGAGTCATTGCACCACCAGTGTGTGGGAACATCAATCTTACTCTTGTTAGCTTCGAAGAAAGTCTTGTTGTAGAACAACACTTCGGTAGATTTGCTGAACGGCAAAGTGTACATCGGAGTGGAACCGTCTTCCTTAGCGGCAAATTGTCTGCCTTCCTCGTAAAAACCGCCGTCTTGCAAATCCTTTATTTGAGCTGCGGTAAGGCCAATGGGCATTTCTTCGCTGTTGCCGAATTTGCCTGCCTCTACGGTGCCGGTGCTGTTGATATAGCTGTCCATTTCCATGACGGCTTTTGCAATGTTGTAACCTGCAACGTGGTCGGGATAGCAGTAAGCAATGTTAGGCTCGCTACCGGTAGAAATATCTACGTTTACCTTGTTGCGTACTGCGTCGTAATCGCCGACTTGAGTATGCTCGATGTGAATGTCGGGATAAATCTTGTTAAACTCGGCAATATACTCTTCAAGTACATTACGCAGTCCCTGTCCCATTGTGTGGTAGAACG
This sequence comes from uncultured Clostridia bacterium, assembly GCA_934281515.1. GTDB lineage: Bacteria > Bacillota > Clostridia > Christensenellales > CAG-314 > Fimimonas. The sequence continues at coordinate 3,478 of CAKQXG010000131.1, forward strand.
TGATTGTGATACCGTCTTCTTCGAAGTTGCACGCTGCAAGACCTAAAAGCGCGGTGACAGACAGCACAAGCACAAGTGCTACTGCAAAAAACTTTCTCATATTGTCCTCCTAAAATATTATCCTTTTATACCGCTGCGGCTGACGCCCTTCATGATGTACTTGCGCAAGAACACAAATACCATAAACAACGGGAAAGATACGATTGTTACCGCTGCCATTTGCACGGGATAGTTGACATCACCGCTGTTGGACGTAAACGCATTGCGCAAACCATACGTAACAAGGGTGTGCGCATCATCCCTGGCAACAAGCAAAGGCCACATGTAGCTGTTCCATGCGCCCATCATCTTGAGTATCGTGATACTGATAAGCGTGGGGAGCGCAAGGGGAATCATTACTTTCCACAAATATTTGAGGTCGCTTGTGCCGTCCACCTTGGCGGCATAGTACAGCTCGTCGGGAATTTGCAGGAAATTTTGACGAAGCAGGTAGATGTAGAACACGCTGACAAGGAAAGGTACAATCAAAACCGTGTAGGTTTCAGTCCAGTTGAAAGCGTGGATTGTTTGATAGTTGGTGATAGTAAACAGTTCGCCGGGAATCATCATGGTTGCAAGCAAACCCGCAAACAGAATGTTTTTGCCTTTGAACTCCAACCGAGCGAAGGCAAAAGCCGACAAAACAGTTATGACAAGCGACAACACCGTCGACACAAGACCAACGTACAATGTGTTGAGGAACAACGTACCCAAACTGGCTTCACTGAATGCTGCGGCGTAGTTGCCCCAAGCGATACCTTGCGTGGGGAAAAACGTCGGCATATCCAACTCGTACTCCGCTTTTGTCTTTAAGGAAGAAATAATCATCCAATAAAACGGGAAAAGTACGATAAGCGCCATGATACCCAGAAACAAATACAACAGCACTTGTACAAGTATCTTTACTACGCGTTGACGTTTTTTTACATTGTCAAGATTTTTGGCGACAAGCACCGTTTCGACAGAGGCACTGCCGACATTATTTAGTTTATCCGACATAGATACCTCCTACAATCAGTAATGTACCTTACGCTTACTTACTTGCAAGTTGATAAGCGTAACCACAAGAATAATTGCAAACAAAATCAAAGCGCCTGCGCTTGCCGTACCATACGACTGCTCGGTACTGTTGAGTTGTTCATAGATGTAGCCGACCATTGTGTTTAGTCTGCCCGGATCGTTGGGCGGACCCATTGTTTGTCCGAATACACCGACGATACTGCTGTATTCCTTAAATCCGCCGATAAAGCCTGTAATAACAACGTATGCCAGCATTGGGGAAAGAAGAGGAACGGTTATGCGCCAAAAAATACGCGCACGACTTGTGCCGTCCACCTTTGCCGCCTCGTAGTACTGCTTGTTGACGCTTTGCAAGCCACCGAGCAAAATAAGAATTTTGAACGGAAGGGCGTTCCACACGATGTACACCACCATGACGAACATGTTTGCCCACTTTTCAGAACCGACGTTTATCCAGTTGATCCAAGCGTCTTTGCCCGCAATAGCCATTATTACATTATTTATTACCCCGGCTGTCTTTGTGTAGTACATTTCCGAGCCGGTGCCACGCAAGCCTATTACATTGAACATTGCGGCAAAAACCATACCTATTGCAATGCTGTTTGTTACATAGGGCAAGAAGAAAATTGTCTGCAAAAGACGTTGAAGGGGCTTGATTGCATTAAGACACACGGCAATAAGCAATGCTAACATCGTAGAAAGAGGAACGGTCAGCAC
>CAKQXG010000132.1 GCA_934281515.1 uncultured Clostridia bacterium
ACACTAAACTCAACAACGTTCTCCTTGACGATAAAACGGGCAAACCCGTCGCGGTTATCGATCTTGACACGATTATGCCCGGTTCTATCGTTTACGACTTTGGCGACAGTATACGTTTTGGAGCAAGCACCGCGGTAGAGGACGAGCAGAATCTCGATAAAGTGCACTTCGACATCAGCCTGTTTGAGGCATATGCGCGCGGTTTCGTCGGCGAGGTAAAGGATAGTATCACGGCAAAAGAAGCCGACTTGTTGCCATATTCGGCATATCTGATGACGTTGGAGTGTGGATCGCGTTTCCTTGCCGATTATCTGTCGGGTAGCATTTATTTCGCAACCAAGTATCCTAGCCACAACCTTGTCCGCGCACGTACGCAACTTGCGCTTGTAGCAGAACAAGAACAAAGTTTCTCTCAAATGGCTGCAATCGTGACAGACATATTGAAGTAAGACAAACCAAATCCGATAGTCTTTGACCGATCGTCGGTTGCACAATAGAGATGTCGCAACCGCCGATGTTGAGCGTTTGGTCGATGGAGTGTTTATGATAAACAACGAATCGCAGGAGATGTATCTCGAAACGATACTCAAAATACAGATGCGCAAGGGAAGTGTTCGCGCAATAGAAGTGGCTGAAGAATTGGGTTACAGTAAACCAAGCGTTTCGAGAGCCGTAAGCATAATGAAAAACAATGGCTTTATTGTAGTGCACCCCGACGGCAATATCGAGCTTACAGCGACGGGCAGGGCAAAAGCCGAAAATATCCTTGACCGTCACAACTCGCTGACCAAGGCTCTTGTCAGGATCGGTCTGTCCGCCGAAGCCGCCGAGGACAATGCTTGCCGGGTAGAACACGTATTGACCGAAGAGGCGTTTGAGGCAATCAAAAAGTACTTCAATGACTGACGGAATTTACTTTGTCATACAATGAAATGGTCGTTGAAAATGTGATACGTATCAAAATTTTGATTATATTTTGCAAAAAAGCACTCCGAAAACATTGTGATATGCACCTCCAAAAGTGTCTAACTTTTGGGGTGCATATCAAAAGCTATTTATTTTTTTTCTTGATTTTTTCATCATTTCCTGCTAGACCTAAACAGACTGCATTACATTCTTACTTCCAAAATAAACAATGCGGTACTATTGAAGCACTTATAATATAATAATCTCGCTCATTGAGCAACTAAATACAATATAAGGAGGTAGTTATGGATAAAAATCATAACAACAACTTCCTCATCGCAGTCGTGGCCCGGAGTTATCGCTAGCGGGCTGTGGTTTGTCATTGAGGAACTAATAAAGTTCTTCTTATAGAATTTTTGAGGCAGCTAGGAATTCTGGCTGCCTATTTTTTATAATAATATGTTTATGAAACTTTTTTCTTTTAAGTTTATTCAGCGTATTGAGTGTGGTAGGGAAGTTTCATGTAGATATCGGAGTATAGGTTGAAATCTGTACCGGCGATTGTCAGGGTTGTAGATTTGAGGAATTCACGAACTGCAAGTAGATTATCGCTGTTTAATCTTGCAGATCTATTGAATCTAAAGTTATTCATATCTACAAATGGAGCATCTGTCATAAAATACTCAAGACACTCATCATTTGTACCAAGTTTCTCAGTATCAGTTCCGTGTATCTCCATAAATATTATTATAACATATTCAGCAACCATCAAATTTTCATTCCATTCTTTAGCCCATTCATTATTTTCAACATCCAATGTACTCACAATCTTCAACAACTCAATATTTTCACTACTCGTAATTCTGGCAGGTAGTTGGTCATCGCCCACAGCATATTCATATGTTATATCCAACTTGCCATCATGCAGTACGTGATAGGTCCCGGTCTCATCAGCAGCCAGGTTCTCGGTCTCATCCAACGTCACAGAAATGATGCTCACACCATTTGTGTTCAGCTTGAATGTGAACTCAGTGAGGTTATTTTTACGGTCATACATCTCCATCGGTCCATCAATCTTGTATATTGTGTATGTCTCCTTGCCATCAGTATTGACTGCGGTTTTGTTTGCTCCGTCGGCACGGCTGGAATAGTACATTTCGGATATTGTAATGCGGTCGGGACTGACTTCGGGACTGTTTAAGCGCAGTTCAAAAGTAGCCATGCGGTTGCCTACACGGTCTGTTGCTTCATCCCAACGAATATATGTGTTTGGGTCGTTTATATCCGAAAATTGACTGCCTTGCTTGACGGAAACATCACTGCCGGGACATGTAAGGCGGAAGTCCATTATGTAGTGATTGTTTGGGTTTTCAAGGTTTATTGTAAGGAAAAACGTTGTTTGAGATTTGTAAATGAGCGTATAAGCCGGAACTACAGTCGGGTCAACTTCGATAGGCGTGTCAGGCAATGGTGCCGGTTCTTCATCTTCGCCGTCGGTTTCCTCGCCTTCGCCCGTCGTATCTTCGGTGGGATTTTCTATGTCATATTTGGGCATACCGATAGAAGCAAACACAGATTGTGGAGCAGATATTTTTGCAATTCTTTGTTTGTTGTATTTGGTAGAGCCTTCAATGCTTAGTAATCTAACTTCACTTTGGTTGTTATTGGTATTGCAAGCAACGAGCGTAAACATCGCAGATACTGTAAGAAGCATTGCAAGCAATATGCCAAGTAGTCTTTTTGTGTTCATGGTTTCCTCCTTTTGTTTTTTTTGTTTATGTTTTCTGGTGCGTTTAAGCACATTTCGGACATTTTGGAAGGTTTCGCGAAAGTGGCTTGTCCTGTCCCGCCCTCCCCCGAAACTTTGCACATGTTTGCCCTATATGCCGGGCTTTTGCCCCTTTCGGGGCGTCCCTTCCCCAAGTTCCCCAACTTCCCCAAGTATTACAAGGAAGTAAGGAATATTGCCCACAAAACACAAGGGCTCAAGGGTCAGGGTTTGTATGCACAGTGGCAAAACGGCGTTGTAAACCATAAGAGAGTAAGCGGTGTTTATGGCTACGCTTTACGATTAAGCCGTTTACAAGGTTTGATATGAAAAAAGCGCCCAAACTCCTTGGGTTTAAGCAGGTTGGACGCGTGTATAGTTGGTGACTCATAGGGGACTCGTCCCAAGCGATGCGCAGGGTAAGCGTAGTGCAACTGAGCACTACGTTATTTCGTACTCTCCTATTAGGAAAGACAAGGCGGCAAGGCATTTGGAAAAAACAAAAAACGTAGCCTCTGCGCTACGAGTTTTGTTTTCGACTACAGCCGTAGCCGCCGAAAATGGTGACTCATAGGGGACTCGAACCCCTGTTCTCGCCGTGAGAGGGCGATGTCCTAGGCCGCTAGACTAATGAGCCGTAGTGTTGCGGTGGTGGCGCACAAAACGCTTTGCCGCAAACTTGCTTTAATATATTACCACAACCGATACAAAAAAGTCAACGACTTTGCACAAAAAACTTTTTATTTCTTGCTTCCTTTGCACGTGCGGTCAAAAGTTTAGTTGTCGGAAGGTGTAACAGGTTTGCAAAAATTCGATACGTATTTATTTTTTGCCGACAAACATACCTGTTCCAACTCTTTGGGCGAAGCAATGGCAAATTGCACTCTTATTCCGTAGTCGTATCGTATCGACTTGTAAAAAGCGTCTCCGAAGTTCCGCAATCTTTCCGCGCCGCTACGTTGCAGCATTCTTTGCGAGACCATTCTGTCTCTCGTTTGCACAACCAGACGAGTCGGCAAATCTGTCAATGCCGAGCGAGTGCGGTGCATGTCGTTGCCGGTAGTCTTTATTACTACGTGCACACCTGCGGCGCGCCCGTTTGCGTAAAGCGCGATCAGACTGTCCTGCACGGCTTGTGACATACATACCGCGTCGTCTGCAACGACAATAATACGGTACAGTTTGTCGGCGTCGTCCACGGTATCGTTGTAGCTTGCAATGTTACTGCACTTTGCTTGGGCAAACAGTTGTCTGCGGCGGTCGATTTCCCTGCGCAACCAATCCAGTTGGGCTTGTGCCTGCGATTCGTCGTTAGTTGCCTTTCCAAACAGCATATGAGGTGCGCCGTCAAACAGATCGTACAATCCGTCTGTTGTGTCCGCGATAACAATGCGTACTTCGTCGGGTGTGTTTAGTGCCACGACGCTTGCCAACAGCGATTGAATGTACCTATCGCTTCGGCTTTGAATACCGCCGACAAGCATATGTATCACCCGGTCGATATTTTGCCAAATCGGCGCACCTTTGTAGTCGCGACCGACGGCAACGGGTATCTGCCATTGTTCCTTTTCGTCGGCAAGCGCAGCCAACATTTCGGCAAAGGCGTATGGCACGGGGTTGGCGCGATCCACGTCTACTTGTAAATCGGCTTCGTATATTTCAATCGGGGTGACAATGACTGTTCTGTTGTCAAATATTGCCGACAAATCGTTTTCGGCTTTTTCGCAGTCCGGCTTCGCACCGTTCGGCAAGGTAATGTACAGTCGGCAGTACTCCGGTCCGTTTGTCGCCTGGTAAACGTATGCTCCGTTAAACTTGTCTGCAAAATATTTTTCTACGGCATCGGTGATCCCGACTTCGTCATGTACTGTGCGGTTGTCGTCGTTCATGTCGCGTTCTCCTATTTTAAAGGATTGTGTAATCCAATCTATATTATATAATGATACCATTGTAACACTACAAGATGTCTCGGTCAACAGGTTTCCTGCAAAATGCTGTCCGATTGGGCAATTTTAATCAAATCGGCGCAAAAAATATCCAAAAACATTTGCAAAACGGTTGACGTGGCGGGGCGGATGTGGTATCATAAACTAGCACTTCTGTAAGGGGTGTAATTTTTTGCGTGCAAAAAAATGTCTTTTGCATTGGCGCAAGCGGCATTGTTTTCGGCGCAAAATCACAGGAGAATGAAAGTTATGGCAGCGAAGAAAGGCAACAGAGTCAAGGTTGTTCTTGCTTGCACCGAGTGCAAACAACGCAACTACGACACGTTTAAAAACAGCAAAACCACAACGGAAAGACTGGAGCGCAACAAGTATTGCAGATTCTGCAAGAAGCACACCGCGCACAGAGAATCCAAGTAACGGGAGACGACAGATATGGCAGCACAACAAAAAGCCAAGAAGCCCGGCTTCTTTAAGAGACTGGGTAACTTCTTTGTAAAGAGTTGGTCCGAACTGAAAAAGGTAGCATGGCCCACAACCAGCGTCGTGTTGAAAAATACCGGTATCGTTTTG
>CAKQXG010000133.1 GCA_934281515.1 uncultured Clostridia bacterium
GAAGGTAGTTGAATATTGCTTGCCCCTAGTGCGTCCACGTCAGGTGGCTCCTGTCGCGGGCGGTCAACTGTTGCCACCCTTCACACCCGTCTACGCCGTCACAGCAATCGAGTGCAGGTAAAAGGGCACCGTTGAGATAACCGCTCAAAAGCCTTACCCGAGGTGGGGAAGGTGGCGGCGAACGCCGACGGATGAGGGGACGTGAAGCCTATTGTATATTTACAATAGTGTACAGTGTTTCCCCTAAAGCGTGCACGTCAGGTGCCGTCCACGTCAGGCAGTAAACTGTGTCAAACAACTATTGTAACTAATTTTCCACTACGTATGTAAAAATCGGTTACATTTTGCATACTTTTCCGCGCTCCTATTCAAGGTTTTTGAAAGGATAGGGGTGTGGGAAAAGGAAAGCTTTTTTCTAAAACGTTTTCCTTTCCCCACACAATCTCTCAAACTTTCTCTTCACCGTAAACTTTGCTAAAAAATATGACTTGTTACGAACTATTGCAACGGCATATCGACAGAAACGGCAAGTGGTACTTCTACCGTCACGGCACAAGCGCAAAGCGCATACTGCGTGACATCGAAGGCTTATGCGGCAGTTTTGTCGAACTCGGTCTTAAAAAGGGCGACACCGTATCGCTTTATTTGCCGACCTGTTTGCAAAGTATTGTGGCATTTTACGCCTGTTCCAAGTTGGGCTTGATTGCAAGCTTTGTGCATCCGCGTATGAGCCTGCAACGGCTGAAAGACAACATCGCCGCAACGGGCAGTAAAGTGTTGTTTTTCTTTGACGCGCTTGTCGAGCGCGAAGCCGATGTGGTGGATATGGCTCCCACTGTGGTGCGTTGTTCCGTTGCGGACTACGAAGGCGTCCTTAAACCGTTTTACGGTATGTACTCCCATGCAAAATGTAAGCGAGCAAAAGGTACTGTTGCGTACTCTGCGCTTGTGACTAGTCGCACTCAGACCGAAGTGTTAGGTCAGGACGGCGATACCGTTTGTTATATGCATAGTGGCGGTACGGGCGGCGAACCGAAGATTGTTGCGTTGAGTAATCGCGCAATGAACTATGTCGCCGAAAGTATAGGTCCACTGCACGGACAAAGCGAGCCAAAGGGCAAATATGCGCTTGTTACACTGCCTGTATTCCACGCGTACGGTTTGTGCGCGTCTGTGCATGCGCCGTTGCTGTTGGGGTATGGTCTGGCACTGGTGCCGAAATTTGAAATAAAGCAAGTCGCGTACTACTTTAAACACTTAAACATCGGTTTGTGGCTGGTTGTACCGGCAATGTTGCGCAAAATGTTGGATGCAGGCAGATTTCCGTGCAAGGGCATGGAACATCTCGTGGACGTGTGGTGCGGTGGTGACGCTGTGGAAGAAAACCTTGTTGACGACGTCAATCGCTTGTTGCGTGAGTGCGGCAGCAATGCAATGTTGTTGCGCGGCTACGGCCTTACCGAAACTTGCGGCGCAGTAGTTGTCAGCAGCAAAGCGCACAATCGCAAAAACAGTTGCGGACTACCCGTCGAAGGCACCGTGTTGGAAGTGGTAGATGACCGCGGAGTCGTGTTGCCACGTAACAGCGTGGGTGAAGTCGTCGTGTACAGCCGTGCCATCATGAACGGTTACCTTGGCGGTGGTGAACATTGGAGCAAGGACGGAGGTGTGCTGACGGGCGATGTCGGCTACATCGACGAAGAAGGTTACCTGTACATTGTCGACCGCAAAAAACGGTGCGTCAAGATTGCATCCATCAACGTTTTCCCGTCGGAAGTGGAATCGGCGGTCCGCACACTTCCCGAAGTAAAGGAGTGTTGCGTGGTGGGTTACCGTCAAAAAGGCAAACAGTACCTTAAAGCGTTTGTAACATTGACCGACGGTGCAACGGCGGACGAAGACGAACTCACAGCACGTATACGCAAAACATGCCTTGAGTTGTTGTCGCCCTATGCAGTGCCGGAAAGAGTGCAGGTACTGACTCAACTGCCCCTGACGCCACTAGGCAAAGTTGACTTCCGCAAGTTAGAAAACGACATATAGGCAATTTGAACGGTTGCGGCATGTCGAACGCATTAAAGCAATGTACTCAACGCGCTTTTAAAATAGCGAAATAGTCTCTCAATTTGAGAGATAAATATATCTCATTTGATCTTTTATCCCCACATCTTTTTGAAAGGTCGGGGGTGAATAACGCTCAGAATAACTCAAGCATATCTATTGGAGGATAGTATGGCAGATAAACAATTCGTAACACAAATAGCCGACATCGACACCGACTTTACGCAGTGGTACACCGACGTCGTAATCAAAACGCAACTTGCCGACTACGGTCCCGTCAAGGGCACGATGGTCATTCGCCCTTACGGCTACGCAATCTGGGAAAACATTCAACGCGAAATGGACGCACGCTTCAAGGCGACTGGTCACACAAACGCATACTTCCCGATGTTGATCCCCGAAAGCCTGCTCAAGAAAGAAGCCGAACACGTAGAGGGCTTTGCTCCCGAAGTCGCGCTTGTCACACGCGCAGGCGGACAGGACCTTGCCGAGCCGATCGTCATTCGTCCCACAAGCGAAACCGTCATTTGCAGTATGTACAGCAAGTGGATCAACAGCTATCGCGACTTGCCGCTTAAACTAAACCAATGGGCAAACGTTGTTCGTTGGGAAAAGACGACCCGTCCGTTTTTGCGTACGTCGGAGTTTTTGTGGCAGGAAGGTCACACCGTACATGCCACCAAGGAAGAAGCGGTGGAAGAGACTATTTCCATGTTGCACCTGTATGCCGACTTTGCACGCGACGTGTTGGCAATGCCGACGTTTATCGGCCGTAAGAGCGAAAAGGAAAAGTTTGCCGGTGCCGAGGAAACCTACGGCATGGAAGCAATGATGCTTGACGGCAAGTCGTTGCAGGCAGGCACCACTCACCACTTCGGACAAAAGTTCAGCCGCGCATACGACATACAGTTCCTGGATAAGGACGGCACGCACAAGTATGTCTGGCAGACAAGTTGGGGTACATCCACGCGCCTTATCGGCGGACTTATCATGGCACACGGCGATCAACGCGGTCTTGTGCTGCCCCCGAAAGTTGCACCGGTGCAGGTTGTAGTGGTACCTGTTGCCGCACACAAACCCGGCGTGACCGAGGCTTGCGAGGCAATCGAGGCGGAATTGAAAGCCGCCGGTATCCGCGTAGTGCTTGACACACGTGACCAATCCCCCGGTTGGAAGTTTAACGAGTGGGAAATGAAGGGTGTGCCTGTCCGCTTTGAAGTGGGTCCGCGCGACATCGAAAACGGTGTTGTTACCTACTGCACTCGCCACGACAATGCCAAGGGCACAATGGCTCGCGAAGGTATCGGACAAGCCGCCGTCGAGTTGCTTGACGCGATACAGCACGCCATGTACGCCAAGTCGTTGGCTTTCCGCGACAGCCATGTGCGTATTTGTCACAATATGGACGAGATTGCACAAGCACTTGACGCCAAATGTTTTGCCAAGATCGTATGGGACCAAGATCCTGCGGGCGAAGCGTTGGTCAAGGAAAAATTGCAAGCTACCGTGCGCGTAATGTTGGAGGACGAAACGCCTTTCCAACAGGAGTGCAGCATCAACGGCGCCAAGTGCGAACATCCCGTCGTCACGTTGGTTGCAAGAGCTTATTAGAATATTCAGAATATTGAAAAAATATGTGTGGGGGATAACCTTTTTGTTGAAAAGTGTCCACCACACTTTTTTTTAAACCTTAAGTAGTATAGTTACATTGTGTAGAAGCGATGTAGCAAAGAATATTCTGTGTGAGACCGTTTGGATGTTTTGTACAGATGGTATTTGCGATTTGTAGTATTGTGCTGTGGAAAATTGCCTTGCCGTAACAAATATCTTGATACGTATACGAAAATTCCCGACCAAAATCTCGGTTTGGGTCGGGAATTTTATATCAGACAAATTTTATAAGTTGATGTTGCTCTTGTTGTGTCGCGTTCGTGGCTTTTGAAAGATCGGATGCGTGGGGCAAAAAACTTTTCAACAAGTTTCCTATCTTTCCAATTTGTTTTACAACAAAATCAATGACGATACTACCAGTGCCAACGGAGAAATGACGCTGCCCGTCAGGCATTGCAGTAGTGTGTGACGTTGTAATGCAAGAGATGACCAAATTACCGCCGCGACTAATACAAGCGCAAAAGCATACCACGGCGAAACAAATGTTGTCAGGTATACTATCGGTCCGCAAACGCCGCAACAATGTCCGCTCGGACGCAGTCCGAACAACCTGCAAATAAGCAACGCCGCGCCGCTCAGCAGGTAGGTCAAAGCAAATGCTTGCAGTTTGGCAGGGTAACGCAGGCATAACGACAAAACAAACAACAACACATATCCGACAACGGAAAATATCATTGCCAATGTGCGTTGTCCGTCACGTCCTTTGCTCCGTAAAGGCGGTATTACGTACCATAAAGGGTAACTTAACAACGGTAATAGTGCAAGACAAATTGTAGCGACAACAATTTGCATAGGGTCGCTTATCACGTCGGGTGCAAATGCCATAGGTATCAGCGCAAGGCAGGCAATGACGGGTGACAGCAACATTACGCGCACGGCGCGAGCAATTGTTTGCTTCATAGTGGTCACCCCACTCGTTCGTCGCCCATAAAGAATACTGCAACTGTACCGGGGCCGCAATGGCAGGCAATTATCGGTCCTATGTCAAACGTGCGTATGTCTGCGCGCGGATATACCTGTTGTAGTCTGGCTCGTACTTTTTGTTCCGTTTCAAGACAGTTGGAGTGTCCTATCCACAGTTTGCCGCAGTAGTTGGCTCCGTCCTGAATGTGCGAGGCAATTTCGTCAAGGGTTTTGTCTATCGCCTTGGATACGCTCATCACCTTGCCGTAGGCTACGATTTTGCCGTCGTGATTAAGGCGCATAATGGGACACAACCGCAACAGGTTGCCGATAAATGCCGTTGCCCACGATACGCGTCCGCTACGCTTGAAGTAACTGAGTGTGGTGGTAAAAAACTGGTGATGTACGCGGTGTTTGTTTGCTTCCAGCCAATCGACAATCTGT
>CAKQXG010000134.1 GCA_934281515.1 uncultured Clostridia bacterium
CCCCCCGCAAAAATCAAACCACCAAAAATAAACACAAACAAAAAATGAAGTACTCTGTCGATTTGCAGACAAAACTGAAAAATTTGCCCGACGAGCCGGGCGTGTACATAATGTACGACGTCGACGGCAATATTCTGTACGTTGGCAAAGCCAAGTCGCTCAAGAATCGTGTGCGGCAGTATTTCCATGCGTCGGGCAACAAAACCGAAAAGGTGCTGGCGATGGTGTCCCATGTGGAGACTTTTGAGTACATCATCACCGCCAGCGAGGCCGACGCACTGAACCTTGAAAACACGCTGATAAAAAAGCACACGCCGCCTTACAACATTTTGCTGAAGGACGACAAACAGTACCCATACATCAAGGTGGATCTGAAGGCGGAGTTTCCCAAGTTTGTTGCCACGCGCAAACTTGCCAAAGACAAGTGGCGCTACTTTGGACCTATTACGCAGGGCGGTATAAAGTCATTTATGGAGATATTAGGCACGGCGTTTCCGACCATTACGTGCAACTACAACTTCCACAAATTGCCGAAGAACTTTCGCCCGTGTCTGAATTACCACATCGGCAAATGTCCTGCGCCGTGCGTGGGCAACATCAGCCGTGAGGATTACCGCAAGATTGTAGACCGCGCGGTGGCGTTTCTGGAAGGCGACGACAACGGCGTAAGGGAAGTGCTGACCGCCAAAATGATGGAGGCAAGCGACAAAATGCTGTATGAACAGGCGCTTGCCTACCGCAAATATCTGCAACTTGTGGACAAAATCAGTCAGCAGCGTATAGTTGTGCTTAACAAGTTTGTGGATTACGACATGTTTGCCGTGGCAAGTAACGGTAAAAACTGCGTGGTCAATCACACTATGATACGCGGTGGCAAGGTGGTGTTCAGCGACAACAACGCCGTGACCGACGCAGGTATCGACGAGGCGCAAACCTTGAGTAGTTTTGTCGCCGAGTACTGCCAGCTTGTCAAGTTATGCGGCGAATTGTACACCAACATCGGGTTGCCCGACGAAGCCGAGCTTGCCGAACTCGTGACTACAAAAACGGGGACAAAAACCACTATACATTGCCCCGAACGCGGTGACAAACGCAGGCTTGTGGATATGTCCTACCGCAACGCGGTGGAGTACTTGACCAAGAGCCAGACGGCAATAGACAAACGGTACAATACGACACACGGCGCGGTGCTGCAACTGAAGGAACTGTTGCACCTTAAACAGTTGCCTACGCGTGTGGAATGCTACGACATATCCAACGTACAGGGCGTGGACAAGGTTGCAAGCATGGTGGTGTTTACCAACGGACAAAAGGACGCGTCGCAGTACAGGCGGTTTAAGATACGCACGGTGGAGGGCGCCAACGACTTTGCCAGCATGCGCGAAGTGTTGTTGCGCCGCTTTGAGCGTATGAAAGCCGACGACGGCGTGTTTGGCAAAACGCCCGACCTAATTGTGGTGGACGGCGGACTGGGACAGTTGGAGTACGCGCGCCGAGCCATGGAAGAAAGCGGGGTAAACGTGCAGTTGGTGTCGCTTGCCAAGCGCGAGGAACTTGTTTACACGCTGGGTACCAACGAGCCGATTTGCCTGCCGCGCAACAGCTATGCGCTAAACCTGCTTATCAATATACGCGACGAGTCGCACAGGTTTGCAATTACCTACTTCCGCAAGTTGCACAACAAAGGTACAGTTAAGTCGGTGTTGCAGGACGTGCCCGGCATTGGTGAAAAACGACGTATTGCATTGGTCAAGCGGTTCAAGTCTATGGATAACCTGCGCGCCGCAACGATTGAAGAGTTGGCGGACGTGGACGGCATGTCTCGCACGGCAGCCAAAGAATTGTACAAATTTTTGCACGAGTGAATTTTGGGATTATATAATTGCGTGGAGAACCTTTTTAGTCAAAAAGTTTCTCCACGTGTTTTTTCAAAAAAACTTGCTTGTAGTAAAAAAATGTTACCAAGCCACTTTATTTATAGATTTACGAGCACACAAAAGAAGTATAAATTGTATGATTCCAAGTATAAGAAAATACAAAAGAAACAGAATACACATAAATATTATTGTGGAGCGTATTTCATCCGTAAGCATACTTATAGATATTGTTGCTCCTTTTTTAAGTGTAATAAGCCAAGTTGTACAATTATAAACCATTAAACCGAAGCAAGCCAGTCCTGCAATTGCAGTGGCCCAAGATGCCGTAATATCCGGAGTGATTATTAATGTTAAAATGGTTCCGAGTAGAAAGAATAGCGCTTCTATTGCATATAAAACCAAGGCAAAGATAATTAGCAATCGTGGTTTCATCAGTTTATCTTGTTCCATTATATTCTCCTTTGAGTTTTTTTTACTTGTAAATACAGATGCGCAAATTATATTTTTCTCCAATAGTGACATTTAGTAATATTGCTTGCTTCAATGTCATAAGCATACCTACCCAAGATTTCATATTCTCTTGTTTCGGTTTCTTTGTGAACGTTCACCGCAATACGAATACCGCTTGCCGTTTTAACAAATCTTGAAAGCGTAAGAGGATTATCACCAAAATACTCTTCCTTGATTGTTGCGCCATTATCACAGATCGTGTTACAAAACTTTTCCTTGTTAATTCTACCATTTATTTCTACCATCCAAAGCACATCTTTATTTGAGAGAGTATATGTACAGTGCATATAACCTACAAAATTTGTACCATACTTTTGATTTAAAAAATCCGCATGGGTTTTGGCATAATATTTCTCACGCATCTGTTACCTCCATTATGGACTATTTATAGCCTAAATAGTATCATATATAGCCCACTCTGTCAAGCGTTTCAACCTATAATAATAACTAGGTGGTGCTTTCATGGATGTTTATTCAATCGTAAAAGATAGATTGCTGATTTTGTTAGAACAAAAACGTATGTCTATACATAAATTGGCAATGGTATCAGGCGTGTCTCCGTCGACAATAAAAAACATTATATACGGTAAAAGTCAAAATCCAGGCATTGTAACAATTAAGATGTTATGTGATGGATTTGGAATTAGCTTGTGGGAGTTTTTTAATATTAAGGAATTTGACGAAATAGATTAGCTATGAACAAAGACGGATAAAAACTTACGGTGAATAAGTTTTTGAAATTGTTGCAGTAATATACTAATGTTTTGGAATAACATTTTATTAAGATATATTTATTGTTTGAATATTGAGCATTAAATGTGTCGAGACTTACTAGTTACAAATAAGGCTTTGGGGGCAAACAATAAAAACTAATTTCGTCAGTCAAGTATACTTTCTTTTTGCTCTGTCAAAACTCTGTTCAAAACAGTGCGGAGAGTGGGTATGACATTTGAATTTTGTTTAAAATTTTTCAATACGTATTACGATTTTTTTGCAATCGGCATGTTTGCGGCGTTGGTATTGTTTGTGTTTGTCAACGTGATCGGTAACAACTACGCCAAGCAAAATCGAGCTTTTCTTCGGTGCATCGATTTGATGTTGTCGCATCCCGACAGAGCGTTTACCGCTGCGGATATGTTGCCGCAGGAGTATCGTCGTCAGTGGCGCGCTTATGTCAACGGCAACGCGGACAAACCTTCGGCAGTCATGGAATTTGTTCCTTTGCGTAGACCTGTCGTTTTGGTGTGGATGGCGGTTTTGTCTGTGTTGGCGGAAATTTGCTTCGGCATTTCACTTGCTGTGTCTCCCGACAATCGTATTGCGCAACTATACTTTGTTGCCTATTTGCTGTGTTGGGTTGTTGCGGCGTTGTTTATGCGCCATATCAACAATGCCCGTACCAATACCGCACGTAAACTTTTTGGCAAGTTTGTTGCGCTTGCCAACAAACAACGAGAAATGCCCGACGCACCGACTGCGGACGAAGTGGTGAAACAGATAAGTTACTTTTCCAAAAACTCGCCCGACAACGGTACTCTTGCCAAAGTTGCCGATCTGTTGCGGAAGTGCGGACTGGACAAGTCTCGTACAGTCGACGAACAACGCAAACTCAACAACGCCGTCAATAAACTGTTGTTGGCGTACGCAGACAAAATGAAATTGGCATAAAAAGTGACACTTTGCATTGTTTAGTAGTGCAAAGTGTCATTTTATATCTGCATATAGGGGCATTTGTTCAATTGTACAAGTAAATCAGTCATACAGTTTGCGATAAATGATGTCGACGTCGACGTCAACCACCTTCATTACAAAGCGCATGCCGACGTTTTCCTGCGTGGCGTCCTGCGCAAGCAGATGTATTACCGCTTCCGTGTCGGTTTGCAGGTCGTAGGGCAGTTCTCCGCTGTGTAGTATTTCGGCAAATGCCTCGCCGCGTTCCAGTGTGGGTGACGTCAGCACTGCGCAGTGCAATGTTCTGTCGAAGTCTGCGGCGGCTTGTTTCAATTCTTTGACGGCGGCGGTGCGTTGTTGACGGTTGGATTGCATCCAATCGGTATTACATTTGTCGCTGATATATATTTTGACAATTACGGTGTCCATATTTTTCTCCGTTTTGTTGCAAAGTCTTGCATGCGTTTCGTATTTTTGATTACAAATTTGGCTATTTGCCGCTGTCCGTCGAGCCCAATCCACCGTTGCGCGTGGCTGTCGTGCAGTCGTCCTCGGTAAGCAAATACCTTGTAAATATCCCTTGTGCAAAAGCGGTGCCTTGTTCGATAGTCAGGTGTTTGTCGCTCTCGTTTGTCATGCGTACAAAGATATGCCCTTCGTTGTCGCTGTCGGCGTAGTCTGCGTCGATTACTCCTACGGTGTTGTTCAGGCGCAACTTGTACTTAAATCCCAGTCCGCTACGTGGGTAAATAAGTAAGCACCAATCGTCGGGCATCAATGCGCGCACGCCTGTGGCTACGGTTATCGTTTCGCCCGGGGCAATGTCTAGTCGGGAGGGCGTAAAAAAGTCGTACCCTGCGCTTTTTGCCGTGGCGCGGCAGGGCAACTTGATGTTGTCATATGTAGTGCGGTCACCGTGCGCTTCGTATTGCGCATAGGTAACCTTTTCAAATTTGGCAAGGGTACGCATGTGTCACCTCTTTTGTT
>CAKQXG010000135.1 GCA_934281515.1 uncultured Clostridia bacterium
CCCCCCCCCCCCCCCCCCCCCCCCCCCCCCCCCCCCCCCCCCCCCCCCCCCCCCCCCCCCCCCCCCCCCCCCAAAAAAAATCAAGCATTCGTTTGGTCGGGCAGGGGAAACATCAGATTGAGGGTAAACACGTTGTTTTCGGCACGCACCACCATGTCGCCGTTGTACTTGTCGCATATGGCGCGCATGCTGGACATTCCGTATCCGTGACGCATACGGTCGGCCTTGGTAGTTTGCGGTACGCCCTCCAACATGACAATGTCGTGATCATAGTAGTTGTGTATGTTGACCGCAAGAAATCCGTTTACACGCTTGACCGACACGCCAATCACTTTTTTGTCGTCGGGCAGGTCGGTTACCGCTTCGACGGCGTTGTCTACCGCGTTGCCGAACAGCACATATATGTCGGCGTCACGCATAAAAGACAGACTTTTACCGTCCGCCATGACAGACAGATTGATACCGTTGCGGTAGCAAAACAAGCTTTTTTCCGTCAGAATGGTATCCAACGCGTCATTGTCCGTCTTGACCGTTGTACCGTAGATGGATATTGCGTCCTCTATCTCGCGCAAAGTGTCGTCGCCAACCTTGCCGCCGTCGCCGATTTGACGAATTTTGTATTTAAGGTCGTGACACTGGCGATTGACAAGTTCTATGTTACTTTTTACGGCAAAGTACTGTTTGCGTTCCAACTCCAACAGTTCGTACACGGTGTCAAGTTCCCGTTCCAACTCGCGCCGCACGGGCAACTCGAATTGATGCACCAACAACACCGAGCAAAGTAGTATGTTGAATACCGCCAACATGCACTTGTAAAACGTGTCGGCGTGCTTGTAACTGTAATATGTCACGCAGGAGCTTAGCACAATGTCGGCAATCACTACAAGGGCAATCAACACCATTACGTTTTTGCTTTTCAGTTGCAGTTGCACGTCCTTTTTGATACCGCGCGCAAACGCCAGATAGCACGTCCAATACACAACGACAAACGTACCAAGATACAACAGCATTGACAGCGGCGCAGAAAACGGCATATATACCGTGCCTGCAAGCATGTCGCTGTACACGTCGCCCGAAGATATGCCCAGTAGCGACGAAAATAAATCGTAGCCTTCGTATGCGATGTGCTGTACCGTATAGCCTGCAATGGAACAAAACAGTATGTTGATAAAGGACTCGTCGAAGCAAAACCACATAAACATACAGGTCGCCGCGTACATCAGCAAAAACATTACGCTGCACCACAACGCGTCGTAACCCAGCACCGGTATAGCAAAAGAAACGCCGTAACAAAGGGCGACGGACAACAATATCCGCCACCAAAAGCCCGTGCGTTTCCGCAATTTGACGGCAAACAATGCTTGCGCAAGCATCAATTCCGTCATAAATATAGGTTTGTACTGAAACAATTGCGTTGGCGCGTACATCGCCGAGGCGGCGTTTGCGCCATGCAGATAGCGGACAATTTGCCCGAAAATAGCAGCTACGTACATGTCAATCTCCAGTGTCGTTGTTGAGAAAATTGTTTAGCGCATGGACAAATTCCGTGCGTTTGTGTTGGGAAATCTGCAAACGAGTTTCCCCAAGGTAGACAAATACGTCCTGCAACTTTGTAACATAGTTGAGGTTGACAAGGTAGCAACTGTTGCACCGCCTGAAGTTTTGCGGCAGGGTTTCCTGCACGCTTTTAAGGGTGCCGCGCACCGAGTAATCGCCCGACTTGGCGTGGTAGACAAGGTTGTGACCGCTGGTTTCGATGTAGGCAATATCGTTGGTGTTGACCGTAACAAAGCCGCCATCGATGCGCAGCCGCAATAACATACCGTCGCGCCGATTGACCGATGACAACGCACGCTTGAGCTTGAGCGCAAAGTTGCTGTAAGATACGGGCTTGACAATGTAGTCGAATGCGTTGACTTCGTAGCCGTTGACGGCAAGATGAGCCATGTTGGTGACGAATATCAGCATAACGTTGCTGTCCACCGCACGCAAACGCCGTGCCGCCTCCAAGCCGTCGATGTCGGGCAACATAATGTCGAAAAACACCATATCGAAGTTGCCGCTGTAGCCGTCGAGAAATGTCAACGCGCTTTTGTAACGCACAATGCGGAACATACCGTCGTCGCCGTTGTCGTGCGCATATGCGGTAAAAAACGAATTTATCATACCGTAATCTTTTTCGTCGTCTTCAACAATGGCTACCCGAAACATTGCCTACCCCCTTTCTGTTTGTTGTAGTTTAGTTCTGCGTTTTGTTTGCCGCCTCTTTTACTTGTTTGCGTTTGCGCAGTATGTTTAGCACTATGAGCGTTGCGCCGACGGTGACAAAACCGACTGCAGACACTACGGCAATGACCGTAACCGCCATGTTTTCAGTGCAAAACGCCAAGAAGATTTCCCAAGCTGTCACAAGCATACACCTCCGTTTATAGTTGTAACGATTGTACAACAACAAGCGAGACAAAGCAACACGTTGGGACTAAATTAAGCCGTTTTTGGCATATTCTAATTTTTTGACAGACTTGAACACTACTACGCCCAATTGTACCACAATAGATAGTGTTTGTCGATATGTTTTTAGAAAAAATGCCGCTTGTACAGATACAATACCTGTACAAACGGCAATCAACAACAAACAATTTTTACAAATATGTCAACGATTTTCTTATACGTATACGATTTTTTTGGTACAAGTCGCCTGTCAGTTACAGTCGCGGAAGTTTCCGAAGTGACTACTTACACTGCGGTACGCCGTGCGCTTGGTTTGTAACATTTCGTCAAGGCTGTCGGCAACAAAGTCGAACTTTGCACACATGAAGTGCACAGACACGTAGTCGACGGATTTTAGTTTGCCACACGCGTACTTGGTACAAAACTCCCTGATCGGGGCGCACACGGCAAAGTCCCACACGGGCGTGACAATGGTAACGTGGTCGTATCCGGCAAGGTCAACCTGCGGTTCGGCAATCGGCATACCCCAACGATGCATTGCAAATCTGCCGCACCACCAAAAGCCGAGATTACCCTGCGTACGCTCAGTGGTGGTAACTTCCAACAATTCTGCACCGCTGTCGTTGGCAATACCGTATGCGACCTTGCGAGTGTAGCCGCAACGAGAGAAGTACACCACGAGTTTTGTGTGGTCGGTGCCTACATTGTGGTAGTCTGACGGATCGAAACGGAAATTGCTTTGCATATATCCCACGTAGCAAACATAGCCGGTGACAGCCTGCAGTATGCCAAACACGAAGTAAATAGTACTCATGAAGTTTAGCGGAAATATGACAAATTGTATCACAATCCACGCCATAAGAGTAATGCCGAACACACCGCCCAACACAATACCGCTTTTGCGCCGTGCAAACAAAAGTGCCGCCGCAGTAAGATTGGTCAGTCCGTTGACGATAAGCAAAGCAATGCCGCTAAATAGAAAGTTCTGAAACAGCACGTCGGCAAACGGCAACACCTGAAAGTACGGCAACATTGCGTCCATACCCATGGCTTTGCCCGACGTGTCTGCAAGCATACCGGTAGCACCTGCCACAGCGCCGATGCCGATAAACAATGCCCAAAAAAGCAGCCATCTGCGAGAAACAATATATCGTTTATTCACATTACCACCTGTCATCTAAAGTGTTACTAGATTATAAAACAAGTAAAGTCGGACGTCAAATAAAAAATGCCCCGAACAAAAATATTTCGGAGCATAATGCACTACTCTATCGGTATACCGTCGGTCAATTCTTCAAATGATGTATTTAATACTGAAATCATTTTCATGACATTGTAAAGGGAAGGTTCCACTTTATTGCATTCCCACTCGCTTACGCGCTGTTGTGTGGTATTCATCAGCTTTGCAAACTCGATTTGATTCAATTTATTCAGTTTTCTAAGCGATTTGATATTCTCACCCAAAGTCATGTTGTAATTTTACCCCAAATATAGTGTATTTTTCTTTACATACACTATATTTAGTGTTAAAATTGTAAAAAAACAAAGGAGATAATTGTATGGATACATTTGCTTTATCTTTAATCGCAGCAGAGTTTGCTTTTCCGATTTTTGTCATTGCTGTCATATTAGCACTGATAATACGCAAAATCGTCAATAAAAAGAAAAGAGAAAAACAATTCCGCGAAAAAGCTGTCGCACAAGAAAAAGAAAGACAAAATATACTGGAAAAATTTGAGAATAATGCTTTAGTACAACAATGGGCAAAAACAATTGCAGGGCAAGCGAAAGCATTGATAGAAGCAAACCCATTTACCAAGATGGAATTTCAAGTAATCGCCTATAATCAATGCTTTGAATTTGGGTTGGACCTGCAACAGTATTGGTGGGAATTGACGAGTGAATATTCGCCCAACCCCGAGTCCAGACAACTCTATTATATCAAGTTTATTGAGCACAACTTACCCGATTTGACTAGTGATGTCGAAAGAGAAGAATTTAGTCACGCATTATGCAATCTAGCCAAAAATGCACTGACTGAAAAAAAATACTTCAGTAGTAGTAAGGCAAACTGCACGATATTTGGATGGCGTAAAGAAATGTCGCTACGGCGATGAAATGGCTTACTGCTTTACGTACAAGCCTGCAAAAGCTCAAGGTAGTTGGTAAAACCTAAAAAAGAGAAAAAAACGAAACTTGCGCGTTTCGGTTTTTCGTTTATGCTTATTGCATGCCGTACTTTTTCTTGAACAGGCCACGCAAACGTCCGCCGCATCTATCGGCTTTTGCTTTCCTGCGCCGACAATTTGCAAACAAAAGGAAAATATTGAAACACACTTACTCGTGCAATCAACTTCGCAAGAAGATGTATTTGCAGACAGATGGGCAAGGTTGCGAGCGATGGCGTACCCATTGCGGTACGTCGAACGAACAAACTTGACCAGGTGGCGCAAAGACGCTTCTTGCGATATCTTTTGTTTGCAAATTGGCGGCAATACGGATGGCACTTGTTGCAAATTTCTACTTTGATAATATCGGTATCCTTTGTCGTACCGGTTTTGAAAGTAGCGCCACAAGCACATACAAC
>CAKQXG010000136.1 GCA_934281515.1 uncultured Clostridia bacterium
AACCCTGTTGCCACGCTCGACCTTCAGACGTAAGCCGTTGTCGGCGCACCACTGTTGAAACTCGCTTGGACCGAACTTGTACAGTGCGTTGATAACAAATTTGCCGTTGGTTGCCACGTTGTCCACAAAGTCGCGCACTGCACAATCGTTGGTAAGATTGCAACGCCCCTTGCCGGAAATATACATTTTTTTACCGAGCTTTTCGTTATGCTCGAACAGTGTGACGTCCGCGCCGTTTATAGCCGCCGCATATGCCGCCATCATGCCCGCAGGACCGCCGCCGACAACCGCTACTTTCATTGTTCCAACCTCTTTTTGACGTTTGCCAATTCGGCAAAATATGTGCGCACAATGGTAAGAGGCGTAACGGTGATGTAGCCGTTGTCCGCCATTGCGACGTCGCTGTCGGCGTGCGTTACCGACACACGGTCGCCCGTGGCAAACCAAGTGTGCGGAGTTTCTTTCTTGACAAAGTAGTCGTCGAACAGCCTCGTTTCACACTGAGGCACCACCTTGACGCCCTTTATCTCCGACATCGGCAAGTCGGGCACGTTGATATTTATCAGACCGTCCGCAGGACAGCAATCGACTATTTTGTCCAGATTTGCCACGAAGTACTCCACTGCCGAAGAATATGCGCCGTTGTACCCCACTCGGGACAAAGCAACGCCCTTTATCCCCCACAGCACCGCTTCTTCCGCAGCTGCAACCGTGCCGCTGTACAAGATGCAATCGCCGTAGTTTTCACCGTTGTTGGGACCGCTGACTACCACATCGAAACCGACGTCCATTGTGGCAGCCGCGAATTTAACGCAGTCGGCAGGACTGCCCGACGAAATGTACGCCGCCTTTGCACCGCAGTACTCCTTCAATGGCTTAAATGTTATGTCCTTGTAGATGTTTGCCGAATGACTGAATGCCGAACGCTGTCCGTCCGGTGCAACAACGTACACTTCGTGGCCCGCAGTAACAAGGCTGTCGCACAGCAACGCCAACCCTACGCTTTGGTATCCGTCATCGTTTGTAAGTAAAATTTTCATATTTTTTGTTTTTGTTTTTTTATATTTTTTTTTGTGGGAAAACCCCTTTTTGCAAAAAGCGGGTTTTCCCACGCCCTTTCCCGAAAAACTTTTACTAGGGGTAATGGATATGGGAATATTTACCGAGGGGATATTTATCTTCCTTTTTCAGCCGTTAATAAGACGTTACATTTTTCCAAACCTTTGCGGTTACAAATAGCATTCTACGTTTTTTTCATGTCGAGGGTGGTTTTTTTTCACACCCTTTCCCCAAAAACTTTTACTACGAACAGCGTTTATTTGCTTTTTACAAATTTTTAAGGTAGTCTATCTCGTCATCTCGCAGATATCTGTACGTTCCGCGTTTCAGTCCGCCCAGGCGCAGTTCGCCGACGGATACACGTTTCAAAAACTCCACTTCCTTTCCGACGGTTTCGAACATACGTTTTACCTGACGGTTACGCCCTTCATGTATAACCACTTCCACGCGCGTGTGATGTTCGTCCTTGGCAAGTATCTTAACTTTGGCAGGCGCGGTTTTTACTCCGTCAAGCAACACGCCCTTTTCGAGAGTTCTGCGTTCGGTCTCGGTCAACTGTCCCGAAATACGCGCCACATAAGTTTTGTTTACTTCGTTACGCGGATGCGTCAGCCTGTTTGCCATGTCGCCGTCGTTGGTAAGTATCAGCAAACCTTCGGTGTCGTAGTCAAGCCGCCCTACAGGGTAAATACGCTGTTTGATGTCGCCGACAAGGTCCAATACGGTTTTGCGTCCCAATTCGTCCTTTGCCGTTGTGACATAGCCCTTGGGTTTGTGCAACATAACGTACACCAACGTTTGTTTGTTGCCTACGCGCTTGCCCTTTACCATTACATGGTCGCCTTCTTCCACGTCGGCGCCTAACGTGGCAACTTTGTCATTTATCTTTACATAACCGTCGGCAATCAACTTGTCACACTCACGACGGCTGCCAACGCCGCAATCCGCCAAATATTTGTTTATACGCATTTTGTCCTCTGTATCCGCTTGCAGCGGTTGATTTTGCGCAAATTCGCACAATTATATTTTATCTATATATGATACATTAAAAAAGCAAAAAAGGCAAGTGTTTGCCCCGTATTGCTGTTCTCTTACGTCAAACACCTGCCTATAAATATCTTTATAGCATAAATTATTGCGTTAATCTATTTATTTTTCTGCTCGACACGCTATTTCACTGCCGACAGCGGCAATACGGCAATTTGTTTGCCGTCAAGACAGACTTCGAGCAATTGTCTCTCGTTGTCAAGTATCGTTTGCGTAGTTATCCGTTCGCCGTGCTTTACGGGATAGGCAAAGCCATCTTTTGCGCAGTAAAAGGTTCGCTTGCCGTGTTTGTCGACTACGCTGCCACACATTTTGCCGTGAGCGACAACTTGTTTCATTGTGTAATCGGCAAAGGCAACGTCGCACATCGCCCGACATTCCTCAAACATCGGTCCGCAGTTAAGCACCACCGATACGACCTTCATACCATCCTTGGTCGCACTGCCCACAAAGCAACGTCCTGCCGCCTTGGTGTAGCCTGTTTTTACTCCGTCGGCGTACTCGTAACCCGACAACAGTTTATTTTTGTTGACAAACACCCTTGTACTATCACCCGAACACCTATATACGCGCGTCGCTACCATTTCGGCAAAAGTCGGGTTGTCAAGCGCGGCGCAAGCGATTGTTGCCAATTCTCGTGCGGTTGTAAAATGCTCCGCGTCATGCAGTCCGTGCGGAGTGACAAAGTGCGTATCTGCACAACCGAGCGAGCGTGCGGTTTCGTTCATCAGTTCGACAAATCCGTCCACGCTACCCGACACAAACAAAGCAAGCTGCACGGCGCAGTCGTTGCCGCTACGAAGCATAAGCCCGTACAGCAGATCTCGCACCGTCAGTTTTTCGTCGGGCTTCAGATACACGCTACTGCCTTCTATACCGCACGCTTCGGGCGCAACGGTGATAACCCTGTCGATATCGTCCACGTGCCGCAACACGGTAAGGGCGGTAGCAATCTTGGTTGTGCTAGCCATCGGTAAACGCGTATCGGCGTTTTTGCAAAACAACACTCTGCCGCTGATACGCTCCATCACACATGCCGCTTTTGCCGTGGTTGTAAACTCGGCGGCACATGCCGTCAGCGGCAACAACAACACAACGGCGCAAACCACACAAACGACAACAGCGCAAAGCCTTGCGGCAACAGCCGAACCTTTGTTACACGTCATGCCTGACCGCCACCCACTATCGAACGCGCTACGTCTACAATTTTGTCAAGCACACTGCTACTGTCTGTTTCCAACATGCGCACACCGTTGCGGTCGATGACGAGGAACCCTACAGGCACCAGACTTGCGCCACCGCCCGAACCGCCTGCAAAGTTGGCGTTTATACCTGCCTTTTCAAAAGCGTTTTTGGCACCTTTGTTGCCGTATTCGCCGCCGCCTGCCATAAAAGCAAATGTAATTTGCGACACAGGCACAATTGTCGTGCCGTCCACAGTGACAAGCGGCTTGCCGACAATGGTATTTACTTCGGCAACCCGTTGCAAATTGGACAGCGCGGTTTCCACAATCTCGTTGATAGAGTTGTCCATACTTACCTCCGATAATTTCGTATCAAACAAATGCCTAGTTCCAACAGGTCGGTGTACAGACACGCATGCATGCAAAGTTGAGTTTCGCCCACGGTAGGCGACACGACGGAGCCGACGTCCACATGCGTAAATGCCGCCAGATGTCCCGAAACAATGCCCAATGCAGACATCAACGCAACGTTTTGCGGAGTAGCAAGCAAGCTTGGTCGTACAAGCACGTCTATACGCTTGAGATTGATTGCTTTGACAAGTTCATTGCCGCCCGACAGGTTGATGTCGACAATGCGTATGCACTCGCCGACACTGCCTTCAAACACAAGCATGCCTTGCCTGACGGATACATGCTCCACAAATACGGGTATGCCGAACAGCCGCACCCGAATGTCGGCAGATAGCGCGTCGGGTACCGCCACAACGTAAGCCGTAATGTGCAACGGCAACAACACCGCCAACAAAATAAGCAACAACACGGTAGAAACTATCATTTTGCGGATAGTATGCGGAACCAAAATAAAAAATATGTATACAAGCGTATCATTGCGTAGCCACACCCGACAAAAGCTTTTAACCGCAGTTTTCCGCCCGTGCGTTTGCCTCAAATACACGCCTTTATTTTTCGTCGGACTGCACTCCACAAAAAAATCGGACAGTCACCTGCCCGATTATTGTCGCACACCATGCACTTGCATATTATTGCGCAGCTACACTTACTAAAAGTTTTTGGAAAGGGGTACGGGGAGAACACTTTTGACAAAAAGGTTCTCCCCGCAACAATCTCTAAATATTAAAACACAAAAATCTACCAACTACATATCTTGCGACTTGTCGGCAATTTCCTGCAACAACTTGGCTACAAGGTCGTCCACACTCATTGCGCCTTGATCGCCCTTTTTGCGGTTACGCACCGACACGGTACCTTGCTCGCGTTCCTTTTCGCCAAGGACAAGCATGTAAGGTATCTTTTGCAACTGCGCTTCGCGGATGCGGTAGCCCATTTTTTCGTTGCGGTCGTCCACTTCGGCGCGGATACCTGCGGCAACGAGTTTGTCGCAAACTTCGTGTGCGTAGGCGGACTGATTTTCCGAAATAGGCACCAATTCCACTTGTACGGGCGCAAGCCACAAGGGGAAAGCACCTGCATAATGCTCGGTAAGAATTGCGATAAAGCGTTCGATACTGCCAAACACCACGCGGTGTATCATGACGGGACGATGTTTTTCTCCGTCCTGACCGACGTATGTCAAATCGAAGCGTTCGGGCATCTGGAAGTCCAGCTGAATGGTACCGCACTGCCAGGTACGTCCAAGGC
>CAKQXG010000137.1 GCA_934281515.1 uncultured Clostridia bacterium
CTGTAGCCGTTGCTGTATGCGCCTGTGGATGTGTAGTCGGGGTCCCAACTGCAACTGACGACAAGATTTTTGCCGCTGTCTTCAAACGCGCCCACATATGCGTCGATGATATCGTGCAGAACGGTTACGCGCTGTTGCTTGGTTTCGTACTCGTAACCATGGTGCCATTCGCCCCACATACCGAAGCCGCGGATTTCCACGGTTTCCACCATGGGGTTGTCCTTGTAGTGTTCGTACAGCGCTTCGAGGAACTTGCTCAAACGTTGTCGGTAGATGGGGTCTGCCATATCCACCACGCGTGCCGTAGTAACTACGCCGTCAGTGTAGGGAACCATTTCGTAGTTGACGTTGTACTTGTCAAACAGGTACATGGGCGCGGCATTGTAGGTGTAGGGCCACACGCAACTGTCGGTGCTGATACGCAGAAGAATTCTACGTCCTGTCCCGTTCCAATAGTTGACTGCCTGGTCGCACATTGTCCAGTCGTACACGCCTTCTTCCTTTTCTATGTGGAACCAGGTTGTACTAAGGGAGCCAAGGCTTGCCTCGGGCAAATCGCCGCTGCTGCCGATGTCGATGTGACCGCCGTAGGTAGGTTCTTCCAATACTACCCAGCCGATACCGGGGTTGTCAAGTTTGCCTTCGATGCGTTCGGGCGTGACTACCTGATAGCCTGCGGCAATTTTGGTTGTATTGTTGTTGCATGCCGCTGCGGCAAACAGCGTTGCAAGCACCATCAATACTGCCAATACGGCGCAAATATACTTCTTTTTCTTTTTGCTGACTACGCCGCCGACGCACACTGCGCCTATGCACAGGCAACTGCCCGTAGCGGTAATCTCGGTTGCATATGCTGCCAAAGCGGAAGCTACGGTTGCATTGATCTGCTCGTACTTTGCAGCAATAGTCTTGTTGAGACGTTGCGCGTTGTCGGTCGGAAACTCCGTCGCAAGCGGCTCGTACTCGTAGGATTGCAACAGGCAAATGTCGTCGAACGTTACGTGTGCCTTAGTAAGTTGAGTACCCGTAAATCGAAGTTGCAAATACACGTCACTGTCGGTAACGTTAAACTCGCCGTATGCCGTGTAGACGTTGTTTGTGTTGCCGCTCCAACCGAAGCGGTCGAACAGCGTAACCGTAGCGGACTCTTCGCGTGAGCTTTTGGTGATGTTGTAGTTGAAACTGTACACCACGCTGTCGTCTGCGGCGTTTACCACGTTGATACCCACCGTCTTGACCGTGTCGAACCTGGCAAGGAAGTACAGTTTGTAGTAGTTTGCCGCAAGCGTAACGGTCTTACTGTTGACTGTAGTAACCTTGTTGACCGCGCTCGGACGGAATGTTGCCGACTTGGTTTCAAACAAAGCTTCGTCGGTAATTGTACATTTTTCCGTATTTAAATTTTCGTTTTTGGCACTGTTGGGGTTGGTTGTTGCGTCAAACGCAAACATACTCTCGTCAATACTGCCGTCCTCGAAACCTTCGTTGACAAAGGGTTTGTAGGGACGGTACTCGACGTCGGGTTGACGTTCCTTGCCCACCACAATGTCGTCGACGATTACGTAGCTTTCTTTTGCGTCAGGGTCGGCGCAACCGTCGAAAATAAAGTAGGATGTCTCGCTGACGGGACTGCGATAAGCAAAGCCGATAGTTGCCCATGTGCCGTCTTGTGAAACATAGATTTCCTTTTTTGTTTCCGGCAAATCCTTTTTATCAACGCTTGTCTGCTTGTACGTACTGTCAAACGCCATGTGTTGTTCGTTTGCTCCGGTCTTTTCTCCCGCAGCCTTGATGACAAATGACTTCATGCCGACGAGACGAATTTTCATGGTAAGGCGCAACATATAACCGCCTTCACTACCGGACAATTCCTGATAGGGCACGCCAAAACGAGTACCCGTCCAACCATCGGAACCTGCCTTGACTTTGGCATTCCACTTGAATGACTGATTGCCGTTTAGCACTTCGCTACTGTCCTTGACCGTTTCAAACTCGCCACTGGCAAGCGTTGCGTCGTCGGCAAGGTACAACAAACTGTTGTTCCATACATAGCGACTTATGCCATACGCCTCGTTTTTGCAAGCGTCGGACGTAGTGTCGAAGCCTTCCATATCCTCCGACTTGTACAAGTCGTATACGGGAACGTAGACTTCTTCCTGCGTGGACGTGTTTTCTTCCGCGCCTGCAAGGAAGGTAAGTGACAGCGTGCATACAAGGCACACCGTCAATAGTAATGTAAGCAAATTGAGTTTCTTCATAGTTACCTCACTTTGTTTGTAATGTTGCCAAATAGTTCGGGTGAATACAATTCACTTGCGAAAGACAACATCAATACGTTGTCCTTTGCAAGTGAGCCACTCCACCCACCGTCGGGTGGATGTGGCTACTTGTATTCTAGTCAATACTAGTCTTCTTTGCGTTTGCAAACCACTGCTACTGCGGCGACTGCCACTGCAAACACCGCTACGCTTGCCGCGCCTACAACGCCGAAGCAACCCTTGTCTTCCGCAGGTTTGTCTTCTGCCGGTTTAGCCGTGATTGTCAGCTTGGCACCCGTAAAGGTGATTTCGTAGTTGCTGTTGGCAAGAGTACCGATTGTGATGTTGTACTCGCCTGCCGTTTCGCCCTTGTCACGTGCCAATGCGCCTGTCAATGCGTCGCCTTCTACAAGACCCGTTACGTCGTATTTCAGTTCGGGGTCGGCTGCGCCTTCCTGCTTGGTTGCGGCTTTTGCCGTGACCGTTGCGTTAGCCTTGGAGATCGTCTTGGCAACTTCGCTTGCAACGGGTGCAATGTAGTTTGCCGCGTCATCGCCTGCGATTGTGTATGTTACCGTAACTTTGGTTGCGCTTGCAACGTCTTTGCTGTCAAATACACCGCTTGCGGTAACGGTTACGTTGTCGCCTTCGAGTACGCCTACGAGCGTGCCTGCGGTTACGTTTGCCGTTGTGGTGCCGTCGTATGTCTTGTCGGCAACGGTAGCTTGACCGATTGTCAATTGAAGTGCGTTGACCGTGATGTCGATTTCTACTTTTTCGGTTGTCAGTCTGTACTTGTATGCGTCTGCGCCTGCGAGTACAAGGTTGGTGATAACAACTTTTGTTGCGCTTGCGTTCTTGCTAGCCAATGCCGCTGTTCCGCTGACCGTAACCACGTCGCCGTCGGCAACACCCGTAAGAGTAAGAGTGATTGTGCCGTCGTAGTTTGTCGTTCCGTTGTAAGTGACGGCTTCGAGAGCTTCGCCATTGTAGGAAGCGGTAACTTCGGGACGATTGTCGATTTGGCTGATAGTAGCCGTAACGGGAGTTTCGCCACCCGTGGTAACAATACTGAGAGTGTAATTTTTGCCAAGTTCGGTTGTGGCAATTTTGCCTGCCTTGATTGTCAGTTTGCCGTCGGCAATTGTGTAATCATCTGCCGTAAGTGCAACGTCATCGAGCTTGACGGATGTAACTTCCTTGCCCTTGGCGTCGAAGTCAAGGCTGACGTCGGCGGTACCGACGAGATTGTACATAGCCGTAGATTTGAGATAAGCGGAATAATCTTCGTGAGCAATTACAAGGTTGTCGATTGCTACAAATCCTACACCTTTTGTCTTAATGTAGACATCGTTATTTTCGTGATCGGTAAAGTCAATGAAGTAGGAAAGTCTGTAACCAAACTCCGTTTCAATAGCACTGAATCCCTTTACAAGACCTGCGCTAGACCATGTGTTTGAGTTTCCGTCATAGTTTACTTCTGACCACAATCCATCAAGGGTAAAGATTGCCGCAGTGTCGGCTTGTACAGCTATGTCGTATTGGAAATAAACCAAACCGGCTTTCTTCACCAACTTGTTTGTAGCATCTGCAGCGTTTGTAAACTTGCCTCTTTGATCTTCGATAGCGGACTCATCTCCGACATTGACTACCCATGCTTTGGAAGAGTCGATATAATCTTCGACATATTCTTCAGCAACAGAGTTAAGCGGACTTGCCGTTGTGTTGTCGAAGTCAGCATCGTAATCAATTGTAAAGTATTTAGGTGCGTCGTAGTAACCGTGTTCGATATTGTCAAACACCACTTCGCCTTCTTGCTCGCTTTCAGATGTAGAGCCTTGAATGCCATAGTAAACAGCTGTACTTTCTGTCACGTCTACATTTGGAACCATTTCGAAATATACGCGATAGAAACCATTGTCAAGTTGACTATACTTCAGGTTTTGTGTAACTTTTGTAGCATTATAGCCGCTGATATCTTTAGCAGGATTTTCCACCAATTCAAAACTAACGCTATCACCATCACGAACGATTTTAAAAGCAGCGTCCATTTTGCAAGCAGAGGTATCCCAAATTTGCAAGTCTATTGCATTCACCTTGTCATTAAACTTTAGGTCAAGTTGGAAGTAATACGTTTTACCGACATTGTAAATACCTCTGAATCCCGAATAAGCGGCTCTCATAGGATAAACAGGTGCAACGGTCTTGATTGTCGCAACTCCGTCAGCAATTGTAACATTAGACCAGTTTTGATAAAACTCACCGGCACCGTTTTCGAAGTCAAGGGCACCTATCACCATCTTGGCGTTATCCTTGAAGTAGTTTCTGCCTTCCTGTTTTGTACCTTGGACAATTTCCGTGCTTGCGCCGGCTGTCAAAACTGCCGCAAAGCAACTGAACGCCAATGCCATTACGAGAACAAGCATAAGTGTCTTTTTCATAGTTTTCTCCTTGTTTAATTTATTATTTTTCGCAGATTAACCACCTATCTGCGACAAATTCGTTTGTTAGGGCTTCTACTTGATACCCGTAGTGATTATACCCTTGACAAATGCGTCCTGCGCCACAAACAGCACGATTACCATCGGCAAGGCAAATATTACGCATGCCGCCATGATAAGGTGCCAGGG
>CAKQXG010000138.1 GCA_934281515.1 uncultured Clostridia bacterium
ACCGTCGTCCGTTTCGATAGGCGGACAGCCCGCGCCCAAACGACTGTTTTCCCAAGGTTCTTTGCCCGAATACAGTTTGGTACGCGTCGGCCACTCCATCAAGTCGTCGCTTGACGAAATCCACATCGAGCGATCCTCGCCTAACACCGGACGGGATATGCGGTAAAACTTGCCGTTTATTTTACGAGGAAACAGCACCACGTCGCGGTCGTCTTCCCTTGCGTCGGTAATGCGTCCGAGCCGCTTGTAACTGACAAAATCTTTTGTTGCGGCAAGGTATGTAATTGTTTCGTTGGTACGTAAAAACCACGGTTCGGTATCGGCGTGCGGACGTAGCCACGCACTCGTTTCCTTGCGTTTTTGTTCAAGCGGCAACCAGTAACGACCGGGTGCATATGCGCGTGAAGCATATGTCATGTAGTAAATACCGTCGATATTTACAATACGGGGGTCTTCCACGCAACCGCCGTCGGCGTCGTTTTCGTCCACGTCGAATACGGGATTGTCGGCATAACGAACAAAGTTAAATCCGTCGTCGCTTGTTGCCAGTCCCAGCCTGATGTGATGTTTTATTTCGTCGCCGCCGGCTCGATACACCATTACAAACTTGTTTGTTTCCTCGTCAAATACCACTGCGGGATTAAGCACACACAAGTTTTCCCATTGATTTTGCGGGTTTGGTTTGAGTATCGGATTGCCCTCGTATCGCTTAAAATTAAGTTCCATATTTATACACCTCTTCCTACGTAGAAACGATATTTGCCCTCTTTGCAGAGCGTATATTCGTCCTATCGTAGAAATTTTATCATGCGTAATGTCCGTCACTCTATACGAATTTGCCACAACTTTTTGCAAATAATTGGCAATTTGTAACATTACATAACATTTTTGCTAAAAAACAAAGCAAAAATCAAACATCGAACGTTGACAGCCGTCAAACAAACGGGTATAATGTGAGCATGATAGATTACAAATTTACAAACGACAATATCACAAGCAAACGTGTGGAAAAATTTATCGACAAAATCGACTTTTCCTACCACATCAACACGTTTGAATACACAACCACGCACGGGCACAACGACTACTGGGAGTTTACATTGCTTACCGAAGGCAAATTGAACAACGTGCTAAACGGACAAAAAATCCCCGTAACGGCAGGGCAAATGTTCTTTTCCACCACAGAGGATACCCACTATTTGAAGAAAGTCGGATCGGGCAAAATACGGTATATCAATATCATTGCTCGAGAGTCGGCGATAAAACGCCTTGCAGATATGTTCTCAGACAGTTTCTTCGCTACACTGCAAAAAATGTCGCGCAAGCAAACCTTTCCGACCGAGTTGACAACGCAAGTGGAAGAGATAATCCACCAAGTGTTGCTTTTGCCCGAAGACGCCTACAAGGAGTACGACGGCCTGCTTTGCGGCGCGGTAATGATTGTAATGCAGTTTTTGTACCGCAAAAGCGTGGACTTTATCGACTACGGCAGACTGAACGAACAACCGCAGTGGGTACAAACACTAAACAAAGCAATGAAAAAGACGGAGTTTTTGCACTACTCGGTTGCCGACCTCAGCACACTACTCAATTACAGCCGCATGCAACTTACACGACTGTTCAACGAAAAATTCGGCACTACTCCGCACAAATTTTTGGTCAACTACAAGTTGCGTTACGCGCAAAACTTACTTATGACCACCGACATGAAAGTGATTGACATTGCCGAATTTGTAGGTTTTACAAATCTTGCTTCTTTCAATACTTACTTCAAAAACGCTTACGGAACAACACCGGGGCACTTCCGCAAAACCTTTTGACCGACCACTGCCGTTTCAATCAAAAATACAAATGGGATTACTTACCGCTATGCGGAAAAGCAATCCCTTTTTGTCAAATATTGTAGTCGATTTTATTGATATTTAGTACGCAATTTTTAGATACATATTGATTTTTTGCTTACATTTTTACAGTTTGCACTCGTTGTACAAGTAATCAACCAAAGCGGTGAAATCGCATGTCGCAAGCCCTATGTACATGTCGGCGCAACCGTAGTAAACGTACAACACGCCGTCCTTGACCACCGCTCCCGTAGGAAACACGCAACCTTCGTAGATACCCTGCAATTCAAAATCCTGGTCGGGCTCCATGATGTAATCCTTGGTACGCGCTACGATTTTTGCAGGGTTGTTTGGGTCAAGCAGTACTGCGCCTACGCGATAAACGCCCTTGTCGTCTACGCCGTGGTACAACATAAACCATCCTTTGTCGGTTTTGATAGGCGGCGTGCCGCCACCGATGCGTTGCGTTTCCCACCATTGCTCGCCCGTCATAAGCAGTTGCGGCTTGCCGTATTCTATCAAATCGTCGCCGAACGAAATCCATATCGACGGCATGGCTACGCCTGCGTTTTTGAACTTGGGACGGGAAATCATGACGTACTTGCTACCCACCTTTTCCGGGAACAAATAGACGTCGCGGTCGTCCACCGTAGCTTCGGTAATGCGACCGAATTTTTTGTATACGCGAAAGTCTTTGGTTGCCGCAAGGTAGCTTACCGTGATGTTTTCCTTTGCAAAGTACGGCACTTCGTCGCCGAGCAAATCGGTTTCGTCAAGGTATCTCGGCGCTTTGGTCACGCCCTCGACATAAGGCTCCAACCAATACCGCCCCGGAGCATAGGCGCGAGCCGCGTAGGTAAGGTAATACATATCGCCGATCTTTACAAGTCGAGGGTCTTCCACGCAACCGCCGTCGGGTTCTTCGTGACTGCCGGCAAACACCGCTTTGTCGGACATTCGCGTAAAATGCACGCCGTCGTCGCTTTCGGCAAGTCCTAGTTTGATTTGATGGCGCACGTCGTTACCCGCCGCACGATACAACATAACAAACTTGTTTCTCGTTTCGTCGTACACCACTGCGGGATTAAGCACGCAACGCTCTTCCCAAGCATTGCACGGGTTTGGTTTTAGTATTGGATTGCCGCTATATTTTGTAAGTTTCATATTTCACCGTTTTATCCTTTGCACACTACGCTATTTTGTTGTCGACAAGGTATTTTACAATACAATCGGCAAGCAATTCGTGTCCTTTATCCGTCGGATGCAAGCCGTCCACATAGTATTCGCTCGGGGCATTTGTAGTCGGCACGGGGAATACATTTCGCAAATTGAGGTATTTTACTCCAATGCTATCCAAAACCGCAATTTCTCTTTTAATATATTCTTTCAACGAAGGGCGCACTTTCGGTTGCGTTCCGTCCTCTCCGTGAGGATTATCTTCGTCGTAACGCCACAACGGCAATATAAAGCACAGATTTTGCTTTCCGTAACGCTCGGCAAGGTAATTTGCAAGATTGCGCACCGCACCGCAAAAAGTGTAACTGTCGGTACTGTCAATGCTGCCGAGTTCGGCGTCGCCGTGACCGTAATCGTTTGTACCGCCAAAAACAAAAACAAAGTCTGCATTTCCCATTTTTTCGGCACGAGTCAAAAAATCTTCGTCAAACGACGGCGTAGCGGACGGAACTGTTTGTTTGGCTAATCTTGTACCGATAACTCCGTACACGTCGACGTCGCAGCCAAGTGCCTTACCTACTCTGTACGTGTAAGTATATTCCGGTTTTGTTGCGCAACCTCCGTAAGTTATGCTGTCGCCTAAAAATGCAATTTTCATTTTACTAACCCCACCTTTGCCACACGGCAACCAAGACTTGTACCGTAATCGAACGGAGCAACCACAATCGAGTTGCAGTCGTACTCCGCTTCTTTTCCGTTATCCAGCCACTCAACATGGCTTATCTTGTAATTCGTATTTAGTTTTACCGTTCGTTTACCGTTTCCTATACGGGTAACGTTTACGTTGGATTCCATCGGAACGTCTTTAATAACAACGTAGCAGTCGTCACCGTCGACAAACACGTCCGCTCCGTCGGCAGTAAATTTTGCAGGTGCGGCATTGTACAGGAATTTTCCCGTGTAACCGATCCATTTGCCGATATTTGCCAATGTTCGTTCTTCGATAGGCGAAACCGTACCGTCGCCTTGCAAACCCGTGTTTATCAGCAAATTACAACCGAATTTGCGACAATCCACATATGTTTCGACAATTTGCTTTGTCGACTTAACGCAAATATCTCGTTCGGCGTATCCCCAGTGATCGGTCAATCCTTCGCACATTTCGCCGGCGCGCGGCTTGTCCGAACAATCGACAAAACACGGTTTCCCGCGTTCGAAAGTTACGCTGTCTATCTCTCTGTGCGACACCTGACCGAGTGCGTTCAATCCAGTATTGTTGATTATCATCGCCGTGGGCTGATACTTGCGAATCATTCCGTACAAACGGTCAAATTGCCAATCGGCGTCCGGTTTGTCCCAAAATCCGTCAAACCAAAAACCGCCTGTTTTTCCATAGTTTTTGCACAACAACTCAACGCTTGCGACGAGGTAATCGATATATGCGGCAAAATCGTTTTTGTAGTCGGCATTGTGCCAATCGATTAGCGTATGGTAGAAAAACGGCACAATACCTTCGGCGTTGCAAGCGTTTACAAACTCCGCAACAAGGTCGCGCTTGCTCGCAGAGTGAGGAGAATCGAAGTCGGACAAACCGCAAGTGTCAAAAAGGCTGAATCCGTCATGATGTCGCGTCGTCAGTGTAATATACTTTGCGCCCGCTGCTTTTGCCGTTGACACAAGTTTTTGCGCCCAATTTTCATCGACAATAAATTCGTGTGCAGTTTGCTCGTATTGCCGTTTGGCTTCGCCATTCAAATTGTAACCGAACCACTCGCCTTTACCGACAACACTGTACAATCCGAAATGCACAAACAGCCCCAAGCCAAACTTTTGAAAATCTTTTATATATTCGTAGTCTGTCATTC
>CAKQXG010000139.1 GCA_934281515.1 uncultured Clostridia bacterium
TCGGCAAGGTCGTCGTCGGTAAGCTCCAATATTTCGGGCACATTGACAAAATACAGGCGCACAAGCGATTGTCTGGCTTGCAGGTCGTCGGCAATCACGTCGGGCGCAACCGCCGAAGAGTAGCCGATTGTGTAGGTGTTTTCCGC
Organism: uncultured Clostridia bacterium; assembly: GCA_934281515.1. GTDB lineage: Bacteria > Bacillota > Clostridia > Christensenellales > CAG-314 > Fimimonas. Next base: position 147 of record CAKQXG010000139.1, read on the forward strand.
CGCTACATATGGCGTATTGAGAAAGTTGATAAACAGTTTGATTGCTTCCTCGTGTTCGGTGTAATGGCTCTTGGGCACAACCCAACCGTCAAACCAAATGTTGCCGTAGGTATGCGGCAAATAGTAGCCGAGAAGATAGTTGCCCTCTTCGACTTCGCCGTCCTCGGTGACGTCGGACTTGTTGACGTAGCATGCCGTACAAACGTCGTCTGCGCCCCACTCGTGGTCGTGCCAACTTTCCTCCACAGCATACATAGCGTCGCCGCTCCATGCAAGGTCAACCATGGCATTGCCTTTAAGAAGGTCGTCTTTGCCGAAGTCCACTTCATAACCGAACAACTCGTCCTTCTGACGAATAAGCGCGTCGCGGCACAGCTCCATTGTGTTGTCGTCCACGCAGTTGATGAGTTCGGCAACGTTCATTTTTGAATACTCTTTGCCGTCGTCGGTCGTTTTGCCGTCAAGCGCGCCCGACTCAACCAGATAAAACAGCGTTGCGGCATAGCTGTCGCGGATACTGTCTTTCATCAGAATGTTGCCGGTCAGTTCCTTGTGCAGGGGAATTATTTCTCCGCTGTCGGTACGGTCTCCGCTGTCATTAAACAGTATACCCCAGTTAGCCTTGTTCATTTCGTCGCGTCCGATACCAAGTCTGCGGAATTCGGCGCGATTGTACAGTATGCCCAATGTACCGTACATGTACGGCACCATGTAGTCAATCATATCCGCCGTGCCGCCGCCCGAAACGGACAACGACGAAAAGTCACGGCTGATGTACTCCACAATCTGCGGCTCGACGTTGGCGCTGTTGTGAACGTAGCCGTTGAGATTTGTCGTATCGATGTATTTGTCGGGGTGTTCGGTATCGTCCACAAAGTAGTTGAGCGGCACCAACTGTCCGTCGGCAAGCAATTTCTGTATAGCGTACTCGCTGGGGCACATCACGTCGATTCGGCTGTCGCTTTGCGTGACCTTGGTAATCATGGTCTCGTTGGTGTCGAACGTAACATAAGTAATGTCGATGTTGCGCCCCGTTACAGACTTGTAGTATGCCTTGAAATCGGCTTCGTAGTTGTCGTAGATGTAGTCTGCCCAGTTGTACACGACAAGCGAATCGGGCGTATCCTCGTCGTTACATGCCGTAAGCGACATCACAACGGTACAAAGTAGCAAAATTACACATACGTATGCAAAAATTCGTGACGTTTTGTTCATCTTGCGTCCTCCTTTCTGCCCGCTTTACGGATATTTGCAACAAGCAGCAAAGTAAGCATTACCACAAAGAAAATGCTAAACACGGCAAACCAGAACGGTTCCAGACTCTTGACGCGTGCGTCCTCGTAGATGTAAGTCGACAACGTTTCGATACCGGTATCGCCCTTGTTGAATTGCGTAATGATAAAGTCGTCAAGCGACAGTGTAAACGCCATTGCCGCACCGGATACAATACCCGGGGTTATGTAAGGAAACACCACTTTCATCATTGCTCCGAACGGCGTTGCGCCGAGATCAAGAGCGGCTTCGTACATATTGGGATCCATCTTGACAAGTCGCGGCAAAATACTCAGCACGACGTATGGCGTACAAAACGCAACGTGACTGATAATCAGTCTTGTCATGCCTTGCGGAAACAGAAATCCGAACGCCGAGAAGAACACCATCAGCGACACTGCCATGACGATTTCGCTGTTGATCATCGGCAATTGATTGACGGTCATTACAATACGCTTGGTGCGCTTTTTAAGGCAGTAAATACCTATCGTTGAAAATGCCCCGAGTACCGTAGAGATAAGACTTGCGCTGACGGCAAGTATCAATGTGTTCTTGATTGCATCCATCAACGCTTCGCTGTCCTCGCTGAACAACGATTTGTAGCTTGCCAGTGTAAATCCGTCGGTAAAGCGGAAGTTACTCGTGCCAGAAAAGCTGTACACGATGATAAGCAAAATGGGCAAATACAGCAGTGCCAACACCAAAAACAGATATCCGTCGGCAAAGAAGCGTTTGATACGTTCATTTTTCATAGTGCGCTCTTAACCTCCTCTTCCTTGTTGGTAATGTTGACAATGACGTTGGAGATAATGACGATTACAAGCATTACGAGACTCATAACGCTACCCACTCCGAAACTGTTGATTGTCTTGGAAAAGTGCATATTGATGGCATCGCCGAACAGGTAAATTTTGCTACCGGACAATATTTCCGAAATTGCAAATGTGGAAATTGCCGGAATAAACGTCATTGTTACACCACTCATTATGCCGGGAACGGAAAGCGGAATGATGGTTCTTGTAAGTACGGTCAGTTTGTCCGCGCCGAGATCCTCTGCCGCCTCGATGTAACTGTGATCGATGCTGACCAAAGTTGTATGCAAGGGCAAAATCATGTACGGCAAGTAGTTGTACACCATGCCGAACAGTACCGTGCCCATGCCAAGCTTAATATCCAGCGCAAGGAAAATCGCCTTGGTAGACAATGTGCGGATAAGAAAATTGATCCACATAGGCATAATGAACATCAGCACTAACACACCGTTGCCTGCGTGATACTTTGCCAAAAAGTACGCCACGGGGTAGCCGATTGCAAGGCAAATGACGGTTGTAACCACGCCGATAAGCAGCGAGTTCCACAACACGGTCAGTCCGCCGCCGCTGTTACTGAAAAACTCGGCAAAGTTGGCAAGCGTAAACTGTTTGTCTGCGTCGAGAAAGGCATTGATAAGTATAATTACCAACGGCGTAACCACAAACAACAGCAAAAACAGCATGTACGGGTATGCCAACGCTTTGCGCGAAAAACGAAATTTACTCTTGTTCATCGTCGGGAAGCGCCTCCAAAATAATCTTGTCGGGAGCAATGTTAATGCCCACGCGGTCGCCGATAAGCCACTCGTAGTCGCTGTCGACAAAGAAGTCGTAGTACGTGTCGGTGCGTACTATGCATTGGTAGTAACTGCCTTTGTAAATGGTACTGATAATTGTCGCGCCGATTACGCCGTCCTCTTCGTCGTCGGTCAACTCCACGTCGTCGAAATCGATAGTCGCCTTGACCTTGGTACCTTCGGGCAGTTCGCTGTTGACGGGGAAACGTCCTTCGCACAGTTCCACCACGCCTTTGTCGTACATTTCGCCTTCCAGCGTGTTGATAAGGCGCGCTTTGTGCATTATGTGGAAGTCAAACGGTTTGATGTACAGTCCGATTTTGTCACCGATACCCACTTTGACATTGTCGTGTATCACAATCTCGTTGCGTTCGTCGCCGAAAGTCAATGCGGTAACCTGGTAGTGGTCGCCCTTAAACACGCAAGTCAGCACTTCGGCATCCACAAGGCATTGTTTGTCGTCCACGGGTACAATCTTGATATCCTCGGGGCGAATAATGACGTCGATAGGCTCGTTGTATTTAAAGCCCTTGTCCACGCACTCGAATTTGTGTCCCGAAATGTCCACACAGTAGTCCTTGATCATGGTACCGCTAAAAATGTTACTTTCACCGATAAAGTCGGCAACAAACGCGTTGGCAGGCTCGTCGTACACCTTGGTAGGCGTACCGATTTGTTGTATCACGCCGTCCTTCATAACGACGATCGTGTCGGACATAGTCAAGGCTTCTTCCTGGTCGTGCGTGACGTATACAAAGGTAATGCCCAACTTTTCGTGCATTTGCATCAGCTCGATTTGCATGTCTTTGCGCATTTTAAGGTCAAGCGCACCCAAAGGCTCGTCAAGCAACAGTACTTGCGGTTCGTTGACTAGTGCTCGCGCAATGGCGACACGTTGTTGTTGTCCGCCGGACAGACTGTTTACCGAGCGGTGGCCGTAGTCTTCCAAGTCCACCATTTTAAGCGCATTGTTTACCTTTTCGGCGATTTCCGCCTTGGTAAGGTTGCGCATTTTTTGTACAAGTTTGCCGTGCTTGTCGGTTGTAGGCTCGCCGTCGGGGACAAGTTTCATTTTAAGCCCGAACGCAATATTACCAAACACGTTAAGGTGCGGAAACAGCGCGTACTTCTGAAACACGGTGTTGATGTTGCGTTTGTGCGGCGGCAACTCGGTGATGTCCTGACCGTTGAAGAGTATCGTACCGCTTGTGGGTTGCTCGAAGCCTGCAATCATACGCAAAGTTGTGGTTTTGCCACAACCCGACGGACCCAGCAATGTGACGAACTCGCCACGCTTAATGCTAAGCGACACGTTTTTTACTACAGGTTTGTCGTCGTAGGACTTGCACACGTTTTTTATTTCGATAATTTTATCCGTTGTGTTTGTCATATTTCTCTCCTTATGTGCTACTAGAAATTGCTAGGCGTGGTTACCCACAGCACCTTTGCCACGGCGTTGCCGCAATTACGTATAAAATGTTGTTTTTGACCGTTGATACTGAAACTGTCGCCCTTTTTAAGCTTATATTTTTCTCGTGTGGTGACAATCTCTACGCGCCCTTCCAGAACGTAACCAAACTCTTCCCCTTCAAAGGGCAAACGTTCTTCGCATTCCGCACCTTCGGGCAATGTCAGGATTATCGGCTCCATATCCTTACGCTGACTGTTCGGGATAAGCCATGTATTGGTACCGCCACCGTTTTTACTCTCGAAGTAGTCGGCTTTTGTGTACACAATCTGCTCCACCTTAGGCTCGGCAAAAAACTCTTCCAACGTTACGCCAAGCACATTCAGGATGTCCTGCA
>CAKQXG010000140.1 GCA_934281515.1 uncultured Clostridia bacterium
GTGTACTTCAACAACGGCGATTACAGCGGTTCGGTTGATGTCAAGGTCGGTTTCGACGCAGGCAGCAACAACAAGCTTACGGCAGTCAACTACTCGGCAAACGGCAGCAACGCACAGGACGTAATTATCCGCACTGTATCCTATGCAACCAAGGTTACCGTCAATGCGGCAAGCGACACGGTTCGTCACTACGGTCCGTCCTACCTTGTTGACATTACGGCAGTTGCCGACAAATCATACCACGAACACGGCGACGTAGGTCGTATCCAAATTGCCAGCGGTCACGTAGTAGCCGAAAGCGGCGCACACGTAATGGCACTTGAAGTCAAAAACGGCGCGACGGCGGAAAAAGTTACCACGGCAACAATCGAAACGCAAGAGACGACAATTGCCGAATGCGCAGACGGAGAACACGTACAACCGATAGAAGTTTTTGACGGAGATTACGGTTACTCGGTTTGTTCCAAGTGCGGTTACACCGTAAAAACGGTGGAAACAGCCGAAGGAACAAAGTACGAGACGGCTATGGGCAACAACGGCGAACCTATGCCCAGTGAGGTAGTAAAGAACGTAGCAAAAACCGATTTGAACGAAAAAGTCACTTTGGAAGAGCTTAAAGGAAAGAATGTAACCATAGAATTAGGCACTGCCAATGCGGAGGAAATTGCATACAGCGAAAACAACAGCGGTTACACGGGTAAGGGAGTTAAGCTCGGTAGCACAAATCTCAACAAATATGCCGCTAAACCTGCAAACGTGGGCGAGTACAAGTTTATTTTCCGTAAAGGCACTGTAAACAGTGCGGCAACGGGATATGCTTCGATTGATGGCTTCAAAGACACCTCCGTTTATATACTTGTCCCGGGTAACAGCGACGTTATATTTGATAGTGTCACTTTCAACGGCGTCGTTAGTTTCGACATTCAAAAGTACACTAGTCCGTGGAGCAATCTTAACAGTCTGACATTTAAGAATTGCACTTTCAACGGAATCATTATCGGCACTTGTCCTGCATCGAACGTGACATTTGAAGGTTGCACATTCAATGCTTACACGAATACATCATCTGCTAACAATTCTAACCCCATTTGGTGGCGTGAAGATACCGAAGGTTCAGGCGCAAACGCTAACCCGATAAAGACGTTTACTTTTGTAAATAACAAGGTTACAGGCACACGCCCGATAAAGATTGAACGTATAGGCAAGACCATCAGTCCTGTGTTTACTTTCAAAAATAACCAATTTGATATAAGTAAACAGGAAGGCGATACCGTAACAAAGAATATGGCAATAAATATCGGTATGGGCGAAAACCCGAATTTGCCGTTTACATTGATTGACGACGGCAACACTATGTCGAAAAATACCGCCGCACTATACACGGCTTCACTTACAAGTGGTTCAAACCGGTATAAGGAAGTATCCGGTATGAAGGTACTTGACGGTAACGGAAACGCCAAGACAATTACCGCAATGGTGTGGAAAACGACCACAGGCGAAACATTTGATTTGAAGTCAATCGACTAGTACAATTGCGGCGCAAATATTTGCGGCAAATTGTAAACAATTTACAACAAACAGGGACGTGCGAAAGCTCGGCCCTGTTTTGCTTGCGAAAAGTTTTTTTTGTGAAACGGTTGGGAAAACACGGTTTTACAAAAAGTGTTTCCCCTAAATCCCTTTACATCACGATCAACGACAACACAAGCGGCACGGCAAGATACACCGCAAACACTATCCAGCCGTTGCGCTTTATGCAACGCATCACTGTATGCACGGCAACAAGTCCCGACAAAAACGCCGTCACTACGCCCACTGCAACGCACAGCCAATCCACGGCCACGGCAGCTGTCAATGCTTCGTAGCCTTCTACCACTACGGCAGCCAGTATCACGGGTATGGACAGCAGAAAGGAAAATTCTGCACTGTCGGTCGAATTGACCCCAAACAATTTCATTGTCGACACCGTACTGCCGCTACGTGACAGCCCCGGCAACACGGCAATGCCTTGTACCGCGCCTGTTACAATGATCGGTAGCCAACTCGTCTCTTGCAGGCGCAGGGTTGGTCTGGACAGCTTGTCCGACAGTACAATCAGTGCAATGGTGGTGGCAAAGCCGACGGGTAACAGTTTATCGAGCAACGTTTCGGGCACAAACAGCTTGACAACGAGCGCGATTGCAAACGTCGGTATGCTTGCTACTGCAACGTAGCGAAACCGCCTGTCGACAACGGGGTGCGCAAAAGTAGCAAACAGCGACTTCCGCATGGCAATCACCACGGCAAACAGCGTACCGAGATGCAACATAACGTCAAAAAACAGGTCGGCTTGTATGTCGAACATTCTTTGCGCAAGCAACAAGTGTCCACTGCTGCTTACAGGCAAAAACTCCGTAAAGCCTTGCAATAAGCCCAAAAATATACTTTGTAAAACGGTCATGCGCCACTCCCTTGGGTTGCGTAAGCCGCCAAAGCGTAAGTTGTAGCTGTTTCGGCGGACTAATGGCAACCTTATTCTTTACAATTTTGTTTTTTTGTATTATTATATATACATAATGGCGCAAAATTTACCTTTGTTGCGTGTTTTGGCACGGCTTGGCAAAATTTACTTGCGCCAAACAAGAGGTGTACCGATGAAACTAGGAGTAGTAGGTTTGCCCAACGTAGGCAAAAGCACGCTATTTAATGCAATCACACAGGCGGGTGCGGAAATCGCCAATTACCCGTTTTGTACTATAGAACCCAACGTAGGCGTAGTGGCTGTCCCCGACGAGCGACTTGACAAGCTTGCTGCGTTGTACGACAGCAAAAAAATAACCCCTACATATCTGCGCTTTGTGGATATTGCAGGATTGGTCAAGGGCGCAAGTCACGGCGAAGGTTTGGGCAACAAGTTTTTGTCGCACATACGAGAAGTTGACGCGATTGTGCATGTGGTGCGCTGTTTCGAGGACAGCAACATCACGCACGTGTCTGACAAGATCGATCCCGTGTCCGACATGGAAACAATCAATATGGAGCTGATTTTTGCCGATATCGACGCCGTTAACGCCAAGATGGGGCGTGCGCAAAGCATGGCAAAAACGGGCGACAAAAAGTACAAAGCGGAACTTGCTGAATTGGAAGCGATTCTTGCTCACCTGGAACAAGGCAAACCCGTGCGTACGATGGAGTTTGACGAAGAACAGCAAAAGTATGTAGACGATCTGTTTTTGTTGACTGCCAAACCCGTAATTTACGCGGCAAACATAGCCGAAACCGACCTTGGTAAGGCGGAAAACGACCTTGTAAAAGCGGTTGAGGCAAAGGCGGCAGAGGAAAACGCCGAAGTACTTGTCATCTGTGCCAAGGTGGAAGAGGAGTTGTCGGGGCTGGAACCCGACGAAAAGGCAATGTTTTTGGAAAGCTATGGCATTGCCGAAAGCGGACTTAACCGACTTGTCAAGAAGTGCTACAAGTTGTTGCACCTTATCAGCTTTTTGACCGCAGGCGAAAAGGAAACGCGTGCCTGGACGATAACCGAAGGCACAAAGGCACCGCAAGCCGCAGGCAAGATACACACCGACTTTGAAAAAGGTTTTATCCGCGCAGAGATTGTCCCCTACGAAACAATGATAGAAATGGGCGGTTACAACCAAGCCAAGGAACACGGCAAAGTGCGCAGCGAAGGCAAAGACTACGTAATGAAGGACGGCGACGTTGTGCTGTTCCGTTTCAACGTATAAATCTGCGTTGTTTTGTGCGCAAATTTTCAATACGTATGCGGAATTTGTCGACAAAAATGCAAAAAATGTTTCTGATCGTTTAAGGAGTTACGCTACATATGCCTGAAAACAAATCTTCTGCGCCGTCAAACGGCAAAGTGTCGCTTGGCAACAAAATAGCATTTGCTTGCGGCGATATTTTCGGCGGCGGCAGTTTTAACGTAATCAACTTCCTGTTTGTCGAGTTTCTGACGTTGGTTGTCGGCTTGCCTATGACAAGTCTTGCAATCGTGTTGTTGCTTGCCAAAATTTGGGACGGCGTCATTGACCCGTTTATCGGCAAGATTACCGACGCCAAAACGCCCGGACGGTTCGGCAAACGTCGCTTCTTTATGCTTGTTGCGGCTCCGTTTGTGCTTATTGGCTTTGTCGCGCTGTTCTTCCCCTGGAACATCATTCCGTCCATTGCCGACAACGTTGTGGCAAAAATGATTTTGGTAGTTGTAAGCTACATGTTTTACGCCACGGCACAAAGTCTGGTACTTATTCCGTACTACTCGCATGCAAGCGAAATGACCGAGAACTTCAACGAGCGTGCCAACGTCAATGCCGTGCGCCTGTGCTTTTCAATTGCGTCGTCTTTGGTGTGCGTGGTCGCGCCGCAAATGATTGCTTCTCCCAACAAAAACGACAATGGTTTGTGCTACATATACATGGCGTTGGCTTTCGGCGGAGTATTTGTCGTGGCAATACTAGTCACTGCGCTGTTCAGTCACGAGCAAGTGGTGTACCCTGCCGTCAAACGCAAGTTGTCGTTTAAGGAATTTGTCAAACCGCTAAAACTCAAAACCTATCGTCAATACCTTGGCATGCAGATGTGCGCCAGTATGTCCATGGCAATCATGTCAAGTTTCTTCTATACGTTGTTCAATTTCTATCTGCGTAGCCAATCCTACCC
>CAKQXG010000141.1 GCA_934281515.1 uncultured Clostridia bacterium
CACCGCAACAACCGGTTTTGACGCAGGCGAAAAGAATGTGGCAAAAATCCTTTACCAACGTGCAGACGATGCGGCTGCTCGTGAAGTAACTATCCGTACAAACGGTGGTGAATTGGAAGTTGCTGCAAAAACAGACAAAGTGCATCACTTTGATATTGCTCAACAAGTACTTATCACCAAGTCCGCACCCCACAGCTATTACGAAAACGGCACAGTTGTAGGTAACCTTGAAGTAGTGGAAGGTCACGTAGAGATTTCTGCAAAAGCAAGCGTAACGACGGTTATTGTGGCTTCCGAAACAGAAAATGCCGCAACCGTAACTGTTGCAAGCGGCGCAACCGTGGGCGTAGTTGGTGCTAAAACTGAAGAGGGACAAAAATACCTTGAAAAGGCAACGACTGTCCCCACTGATAAGAAGGCTCCCGAACAACTTGACGGAAGTGTTTTGAGTTTGTTTGCTGGTGGTATTGGTACTGAAGCTAGTCCGTATTTGATTAACAATATGGAACAATGGTGCAATCTTGCCAAAAACTCTAATTACGCAGATTCTTTGTCTATGCAAGGAAAGTATTTTTCGGTGAACTGTGACCTTGACTTTGCTGATGTCGCAAAGCAAGTGCAAATCAAAAGGTTTAATGGACACATTACATTTAATGGACATACTGTAAAAAATTTAAAAATAGATAGTACACATTGTCCTTTTATTCACTATGGTTGTTATGCATTTTTGTTTGCTACTGTTGATGGTGATTCTACAATTAGTGATATTGTATTTGTGGTTTATAGCCCAGCAGTTGATTATGCCACAAAACTAGTAGGATTTACAAACTACTATAATTCAACTGAGCCTTGTAACGTTGAACTTAAAAGTGTTGTGGTAGAAGGTGTTGCTAGGTATTCAGATAATAATACAGGCATGTTTGTATATTGTGCAGGTTTGGGTACTGTTCGTCTTGAGAATTGTATCAACTATGCAAATCTTTTTAATGCCGAATCGTACACGGGCGTTTTTGTTGGTAGAACGTATGTAGATTTTGGTTCTGTGAAAAGTCAATGCACAAGGCTCGTGTTTAGCAATTGTAAGAACTACGGTACTGTAATTAGTACAAGTAATGTAGGCGAGACACACGTGCTCTTGTCAAATATAGCAAGTATGAACGACACGGAAATTACTGTCGATAATTGCATAAACTACGGAACCATAATTGCTAAGAATATAAAGATTCGGGAAAATGTAATAAACAAGGGATTGTTGTCTAGTAGTTCATATGAAGAGTTGTCGACTAAAGATGGAAAGTTTTTAATTAACTCTGTTGAAGGCGCGGAAAGATACGAATTGGTGTTTGCATTTAGTGGAGCTGCTGCTGGTGGCGGCGTAGCTTCTCAGACATTTGTTTTAACAGAGGCTGACTTGAGTAGTGTTGATGCCTTTGAATGGATCGACAAGAAAGACGTTGAGGGACAACAAATAACATCGGTTAGCAAGTATGGAACAACTGTGAGAACCTGCAATGGAAAATATGTTTACACAGATGATGCTGGTACGTATGTAAAGAAACAACCTGCAGTAACTCTAGTTGTGTATGGTGCAAACGATAGTATTATTTCGCTTGCAACTTACAACTACGCAGTATAGTAAAATTGTAGAAACATCATATAACTCTTATTGCCGCAAGGAAAATCCTTGCGGCAATTTTTATGTAAAGCCTTAAAAATGTGGCGATTGAAACTCATTATGTATATCCGCCAATCTGTGGGCGACAGCGTAAAAGTACAATTTTGACACAATTGCGTATAATTTCGCGATTGAACAAATTTGATTGTTGTGGTATAATGGGGTTGAACATGTCGGCGCGCCCGACAAAAAGGACGGAACCATATATGATTTCTTTCGACAAGGCAAGCAATATTGTCAAACTGACCAACGGCAGTATCGACTACGTTGTGTACATCAACACCGAAGGGTATTTGGAAACAATCTACTTCGGCAAGGCTATGCGCAACTTCGACCCGACCACTATGCGTACGGCACCCAAGTGGCACGACGAGACCTACGTGTACGACCCGACAAGCGGCGCGGAGCGTTGGTTTGCCGACGGCTTCAAACAAAATGTTGCGCCGTTGGAACTCAGTCCGCATGCACGTCGCGACAAGCGCGGAGCACCCATTATCTGTGCGCGTGACAATGGTAGTTTTGCCACAGATTTCCTGTATGTATCTCACCGCATATTTGACGGCACGGAACCGCTTGACGGGTTGCCGTCGGCGCACGGAGACAACTGCCAAACGGTGGAGTTTTTGCTTAAAGAGAGCACTCGCGAGTTGTACGTCAAACACCGCATAACCGTTTTTGACGATTGCGACGTCGTTGTCAAAAACTACACGATTGTCAACAAAACAGGCTTAAACGTGACGCTTTCGCGTGCAATGAGTATGCAACTGGACCTTCCGCGCAACAATTACACGTTGACGCACTTCAGCGGACGTTGGGCGGCGGAGCGCAATGCCGTCACCAACAGGCTTGTGGACGGCGTACAGGAAGTGTCAAGCAACCTTGGCGCGACCTCGGCGGAAGAAAACACTTTTGTCTACCTTGCCGAGCTTGGCGCAACCTGCACGCACGGCGAAGTTATCGGGCTAAACCTGGTGTACAGCGGCAACTTTAAACTGCGTACCTACAGCGATATGTGGGGCGGCACTCACATCACATACGGTATCAACGACGAGGACTTTGCCTGGGTGCTTGCCGACGGCGACAGTTTTGTTACGCCGCAAGCCGTGGTGTGCTACTCGACGGACGGCATAGACGGCATGAGCCGCAACATGCACGACTTTGTGCGCAATCACATTGTCACCTACCGCCACGACCGAGAGTACAAGCCTGTGCTGTTCAACTCGTGGGAAGGGTGTTATTTCACCTTTACCACCGACAGTATCCTTTCCTACATCGACGACGCGGCAAAAATCGGCGCGGAATTGTTTGTGCTGGATGACGGGTGGTTCGGACGGCGCAACGACGACCGCGACGGACTTGGCGATTGGCAGATAAACGTTGACAAAATCGATCTCGGCAAGGTGATTGCTCACTGCCACGCAAAGGGCATCAGGTTTGGCATATGGTTCGAGCCGGAGATGATCAACTTTACCTCCGATCTGTTTAAGGCGCACCCCGACTACGCCTTGCGAGAGGGCAACGAGGACGTGTTTCTCGGTCGGCACCAGATGCATCTGGATATGACGCGCGATGATGTTGTGGACAATATCTACAACCAAATGATTGCAGTGCTGGACAAATACGACATCGATTATCTCAAGTGGGACTACAACCGCCGTGTGTACGAGCATTATTCCGAGCATTTGGGTGCAGACAGGCAGGGCGAAGTGTATCACCGTCTGACACTCGGCTACTACAAGTTGCTCGGGCGCATTGCCGCACGTTACCCCGACATGATGATAGAAGGCTGCGCAGGCGGCGGCGCACGTTTTGACCTTGGCACACTGTGCTACTGTCCGCAAATCTGGACGAGCGACGAATCCAACCCTGCACGCCGTTGCATTATCAACTACGGCACGTCGTTGGGGTATCCGCTATGCGTAATGGGTACGCACGTCAACGACTGCGCCTTGTTTGACTACCGCGCCAAAGGCTTGTTTGCATTGTTTGGCACCTACGGCTACGAAATGAACCCCAACAAACTGACCGCTGAAGAAGTTGCCATGCTGAACGAAACGGCGGAGTTGTACAAACGCTATCACAAGGACGTGGTGGAAAACGGCGACCTGTACCACATTGCAGACCCGTCCGACGGCGAGTACTACATTATGCAGTGCGTAAGCAAGGACAGGGCGACAAGTCTGGTGCTGTCGATGAATCTCAAGTGCCAGAAAGACCGCTTCCGTTTTGTACGGTTGCGCGGACTTGACCCCGACAAACGCTACAAAAACAGTCATGACGGCAAGGTGTACTACGGCGACTACTACATGAACGTGGGGTTAAACTGCTCCAATGAATGGCATCAGGAATTTGAGTGTCAATTGATCGTGCTGGAAGAAGCGGAGTAAACGATATGTCAGAATGGCTTAAATACTTTTTCGGAAACTTTTTTAGCAAGCAATACGCCGAGCAAAGTGCCAGGCGCAGCTATTGCAACGGACTGTTGTCGTTTTTGTTGGCAATGGTGCTGTTGCTTGTAATCTTTGTGACCATGGCAATAGCGGTGTTTCCTACGTACTACGACAAGTCACAGGAGTTTGCAACCTACTACCGCGGACTGTTTGACGGAGACAACGCGCTGTCGCTTAACATTGCCGACGGCAAAGCCGACATGACAGTGGCAGGTAACGACGGCAAAAAGGTGATAAACACCTACCTTGACGAGCAGGACAAGAGTATGTTTTCCGACGGTAAGTACAATCTTGTGGTGGACGTGCGCGACATTGCTGCCCTGTACAACGATTGTACGATTGTTTACGTCAACCGCTCGGACAAAAACGATGTGATTGACTACGACAAGTACACGGCTTTGTCTGCCAACGACAAGCGTAACTACTATATCTCGGTAAACTACGGCAACGAAATTTTG
>CAKQXG010000142.1 GCA_934281515.1 uncultured Clostridia bacterium
GTCTGCGCCGATTTGCATGTGGGTACCTTCCACTTCCTGATCGACGGCTTTGCCGATGTCGTGCAACAATGCTCCGCGCTTGGCAAGAGCAACGTCAAGTCCCAGCTCGCTTGCCATGATACCGGCAATGTAGCTTACTTCGATACTGTGCGCCAGCACGTTTTGACCGTAACTCGTGCGGTACTTCAAGCGACCGAGCAACTTGATAAGTTCGGGGTGCAACCCGAACACACCCGTATCGAAACTGGCTTGTTCGCCTGCGTCCTTGATGGTGACGTCCATATCGCGCTTGACTTTCTCCACCATTTCTTCGATACGAGCGGGGTGGATACGACCGTCGGTGATAAGTTTTTCGATGGTGATACGCGCAATCTGTCTGCGCACGGGGTCAAAGCCCGACAAAATGACAACTTCCGGCGTGTCGTCAATGATGAGTTCCACACCTGTTGCGTTTTCGATAGCGCGAATGTTGCGGCCTTCACGTCCGATAAGACGTCCCTTCATTTCGTCATTGGGCAACGCAACCGTAGTGACGGTCGCTTCGCTTACTGCATCGCTTGCGCAACGTTGTATCGCCATTGCAACGATTTCTCTTGCACGACGTTCGCCGTCCTCCTTGGCGTCGGACTCGATCTTGCGAATGATAGACGCTGCGTCCTTGCGTGCGTCGGCAACCATGCTGTCGACGATAGTTTGCTTGGCTTCTTCTCTCGTCATGCCGGCAACGCGTTCCAATTCCTGCTGAATACGTTCTTCGGCGGTTTTAAGGTCGGCTTCACGCGCATTGAGTGCGTTTTGCTGACTGATAAGTTGTTTCTGTTGTGTGTCGATACGGTCCAACTTCTCCAACAAAATGGATTCCTTTTTGTCCAAGGCCTCTTCCTTTTGATGGATGCGGTTTTCCTGGCGTTGCAGTTCGGCGTTACGTTCGCGATAAGTGCGTTCGTTTTCCGCCTTGATACGTTGAGCCTCTTCTCTTGCCTCTCTTTGAGCTTCCTTTTTCAGTTCCTGCGCATTTTCACGTGCTGCTTCCAACACGGCGTCCGCCTGCGTACGTATACGCTCGGCTTCTTGTTCGAGGGTTCCGACTTTGTTATTTCTAAGCTTTCTGTAAATGAAAGCACCGATTGCACCGCCGCCGCCCAAACAAACAATGGCAACGGCAATAATCACGGGAACAATCCAACCCGGAGTAGCTGAAGCAAGGAAGAACGATAACAATTGCATAGTTTGTTCCTCCCAAATTTCGATAATGGTTTTCACCACATATCTATTTTAAAGCACTTTGGCAAATTTGTCAAGAGTTCCGAAAAAAGTAAATATATATTTACTGTACTTTTTGTAAATAATTGTAGAAATTTGAAACGATATTTTTCTATATATAAATATATGGGAAAACATTTTTAGTCAAAAAGCGTTTTTCCCACATCCTTTTCCAAAAACTTTTAATAAAGCCACACACGTAAAAGCGGCAAAAAATACAAAATGCACATCAGGTGGCGTTGACAATGTGACTTATCGCATTGTACAGCGTTACAAATTGTTCGGTAGCCAACTCTTCTCCGCGACAACCCGTTGGCAAGTCGGCAGCGATAAGCACACTCTCTGCCACATCGCGAGCAATGCCGAAACCCACCATAAGGTTGTTGACGAGCGTTTTGCGGCGCATGGCAAAGGCGCACTTGACCGTTTTGCGAAACAAAGCGCGGTCGGCAATGTCGTACTTGTCTCTGCGCATATTGATGACCACTACCGCGCTGTCCACATTGGGTTGCGGGTAGAACAACGTACGAGGTAAAATGCGTGTGGTAACAACGTCGGCAACGGCATCCACCGCCACCGTAATCGCGCCGTAGTCCTTGGTGGACGGGCGTGCGCAAAGCCTGTCGGCAACTTCCTTTTGTATGGTAAGAGTCAGCGACTGCACAAGGTCGCTTTGCTCGACAAAGTTCATCAACAACGGCGTGGTGATGTAGTAAGGTATGTTGGCAACCACACGGAACGGCTTGTTGTCGGCAAGACTTTCCACACGGCTCATTTTGTACCGCATAATGTCGCCTATCTCAACATGCACGTTGGGTTTATCCGCAAGTGTGATTGCAAGTATCGGTTGCAGATTGCGGTCGATTTCAAATGCGACCACTTTGTCGGCAACGTCGGCAAGCGCACGAGTAAGAGTACCTGCGCCTGCGCCGACTTCCACCACCGTACCGCCGTCAATGCCCGCGTCGCGACAGATGTCGGCAAGCAGTACGGGGTCGGTAAGGAAATTTTGCCCGAATTGTTTGTTGAAGCGGAAACCGTGTTCCCGCAAAATTTGTTTGATGTCCATATGTATATTTCAAATAAGTATTTGTCACAATCACAGCCGATTGCCGCGTCGACAAACGTTATTTATCCTTGTTTTTGGCAAGTTCTTTTTGCCAGCACCAGTAGCACATATTTTCGTAACTTTCGTCGCCGCCGATAAACACTACCGGTCCGTCGTCCACGCATTTGCCGTTGATAAAGCGTGCGTTAACTGTCGACTTACGTCCGCAACGACACACCGACTTAATCTCCTGCAAACTGTCAGCCAACTCCACCAGACGTTTACTGCCCTCAAACAATTGACAACGGAAGTTGTTAAGCAGTCCGTAGCATAGCACGGGCACCTGCAACGTAAGTTGCTTCAACTCGTCCACTTGTTTGGTTGTACAAAATTGTGCTTCGTCCACTATTATGCAGTCGCAGCCGTGTTGTTGCTTAAAACGCTCGAACAATTCCACGAAACTCTGCTGCGGCGAGATTGTTTCGCATGGCGAACAAAGTCCTATACGGGAGCGCACCATTGGTTGCTCGCCGCTTGTGTCGCCGCGATTGTCCAGCGACGGCTTGACCAACATAACGGTCATTCCCTTTTGTTCGTAGTTAAATTTGCACATCAGGGCTTGAGCCGATTTACTGCTGCCCATTGTGCCGTACTTGAAGTATAATCTGGACATTTTCCCTCCGTGACGGGCAATTTTGCCCGTTTTTAATATACTATGAGTGACATAGTATTCTATAAAACGTGATTTTCGAGAGTGGTTTGTCGGTAGTCGTTAGTACAAGCCGTCGATTGTTCCGTCGGCAGATATAGTCATGCCTACCGCATTGGGCGTCTTGGGCAACCCCGGCATCAGCAACATATTGCCTGCCAACACCACCAGAAAACCTGCGCCGCCGCGATACTCGATGTCGCGTACATGCAACGTAAAACCCGTTGGTGCGCCTAGCAATGCGGGGTCGTCACTTGTGCTGTACTGCGTTTTTGCAATGACAACGGGTAGTCGGGACACGTCCACCGTTTGTTGCAGTTGTGTCAGACTCTCCTTGGCTTTGTCGGACAGTTCCACTCCGTCGGCACCGTAAATCTTCGTCGCCACGGCGGTAATTTTGTCCACAGGGTCGGCATTTGTCGGGTAGGCAAAGCAGAAGTTTTGCTTGCCGCCGATATCGCACAAACGCACGACTTCACGCGCAAGGTCGGTTGCACCTGCTCCGCCATTTGCCCACACGTCGCAAACGATTGCTTTTACGCCAAGCCGCTCCACGGCTGCTACGATTTCGCCAATTTCGCTCTCTGTATCGTCGGTAAAGCGGTTGACAGCCACAACGCAAGGCAGGCAGTACACATTGGTTATGTTGCCTACATGACGCAGCAGATTGGGCAAGCCCTTTTGCAAGGCGGCAACGTCGGGTTGCTTGAGATTTTGTTTATCCGCGCCGCCGTGTAATTTCAGTGCGCGCACGGTTGCAACCACCACTACCGCATCGGGAACCAACCCCGACAAACGGCACTTGACATCCAGAAACTTTTCCGCGCCCAAGTCTGCGCCGAAACCTGCCTCGGTCACGGTGTAGTCGGCATATGTCATTGCCAGTTTTGTCGCCTGCACGCTGTTACAGCCGTGCGCAATATTGGCAAACGGACCGCAATGCACAAACGCAGGCGTACCGCCGATAGTCTGCACAAGATTGGGTTTAAGTGCGTCTTTCAGCAGAATTGCCATAGCGTCCTGCGCCATAAGGTCACGCGCAAACACCGGTGCGCCGTTGCGAGTGTAAGCGACCAGAATGTTGCCGAGTCGCTTTTTCAGGTCGACAATATCTTCGGCAAGGGTCAACACCGCCATCACTTCGCTTGCGGCGGTAATATTAAACTTCTCGTCGTGTTCCGTCGTGTTTGCAACGTTGTGGTTTACCGTTACTCCGCGCAATGCACGATCGTTGACGTCAAGACAGCGATTAAACACTATTCTGTCGGGGTCGATATCCAACGGGTTGCCCTGAAATACGCTGTTGTCGATCATAGCACACAGCAGATTGTTTGCCGACGTAATCGCATGGAAGTCGCCCGTAAAGTGCAGGTTGATGTCCTCCATTGGCAGTATCTGGCTGTATCCGCCGCCTGTCGCACCGCCCTTGATGCCGAATACCGGTCCCAGCGACGGCTCACGCAGGGCAAGGCAGGTATTTGCGCCGACAAGGTTCATGCCGTCGGCAAG
>CAKQXG010000143.1 GCA_934281515.1 uncultured Clostridia bacterium
TGGACCAGATGATCAGCACTTTCCCCTTTGTCGGCGAGGACATCGTTTCTCTCGGCGGTCACAGGGTGATGTTTACCCATGGCCACATCCACAACAAGGACAGTCTACCTCTGCTTGCCGCGGGCGACACGGTGGTGTACGGACACTTCCACATCAACGAGTACAACGTTGTCGACGGAATCAACTGCGTTGCGTTGTCAAGTTGCAGCTTGCCCAAGAACGGTTGTGTTGCGGCATATGCGTTATGTAACGAAAATTCACTAACGGTATACGATTTTGACGACAACGAAATACTAAAAGTGCCGTTTAACGTTGCACAAACAAACTAAACAAATGTACAAAAACAAGCCTTCGGCACTGCGCCAAGGCTTTGTTGTTAGGTAAAGATATGAAGTTACTTATCCCTACAGCCACGGGTATCGAAGCCGTGGTGGAACGACAATTGTATATGCTGGGCTACCGCAACGCCAAGGCAAACTTCGGACGTGTTGTCGTTGATGGCGATTGGACGGACGTTGCGCGGCTAAACATGTTTCTGCGTAGCGGCGAGCGCGTGCTGGTGTGCCTTGCTACCTTCCCTGCGCAAACTTTCGATGAATTGTTCGAGGGTGTGCGCTCTATCGATTGGCACAACTACCTTACGCCCGACGCGCGTGTAAATGTCATCACCAAGACGGTCAACAGCGTGTTGTTCGCACACAACGCCATACAAAGCGTCGGCAAAAAAGCCATTGTTGCGGCTGTTGAACCGCACTTCGGCGCGTTGAGGGAAGGCGGCGCGGAGTACGTTGTAGAGCTTGCCTTGCGTGACAACGTTGTCTCCGTCAATCTGGACACGACGGGCGTAGGTTTGCACAAACGCGGATACCGTCCGCAGACATACACCGCTCCGCTAAAGGAAACTACGGCGGCGGCACTCATCGATTTGTCCGTGTGGAATCCCGACAAAATGTTTACCGACATTTTTTGCGGTAGCGGTACGCTGTGTATCGAAGCGGCAATCAAGGCGTTAAAAATCGCTCCCGGTTTGCATCGTAGTTTCGCCTATCGCAATTGGGCATGTGTGCCCGACAGTGCCTATCAATCCGCCCTTGCCGAAGCAAACGACGTGCGTGTTACCCGTCCGCTAAACATTGTTGGCGGCGACATCAATCCGCAAGCCATTGCCCTTGCCGAAAAGTGTGCCAAAAACGCAGGCGTTGCCGACCAAATCAAGTTTAACTTGCGTGACGCACGGCAGTTTGTCACGCGTGCCAGATATGGCGTCAACATCAGCAATCCGCCCTACGGCGAGCGACTTGGCGACCGGGAAGAAGTAAAAACAACCGCCCGTGACATGGGGCGGCTGTATCGCACATTAGATAGTTGGAATTTCTATTTTCTGTCACCCTACGAAGACTTTGAAAAGCAGTTCGGCAGACGTGCCGACCGTAAAAGGTACATTTTCAATGCGGGGATTAGGTGTAGTTTTTACTCCTTCAACGGTCCTAAACCCCTGTGACGGCGTATACAGAGGCATCTGGCGGCTACGCTTGACCGCCCACTAGGTCATGTACATCTTTGTACACTCCCGTCATGGGCGGTCAACTGTTGCCACTATCTACCACTGTCTACGCCGTCACAGTTTTTTAGTATCTTTGTGCCCATCTGTACCAATCTGCGCCGTCACACCACCTGACGTGGACGCGGTAGATAGGTACAGTTAATATATAACCTATTTTTGCCACATCATCTGCAACTCGTCGGTAAGTTGAGTAAGTTTATGCGCCCCGTCATAGTGCGTGCACGTTAAGTGTCGTCAACGTCGGGTCGTCTTTTCTACTCTGCTTTGCTCCGTCTTTCGGTAAATCTGTTTGCCCAATCGATGGTAAAGTCGTACAGGTCGTCAAGGGTTGCCGTCGACGTGCCACGGCAGTAGCGCACGTACTCAAATATCAACCCCGACACAAACACGTTCAACTCGATCTCAAGGTGTTTTTTGTTGACGTATTTCGGGTTGGCGTTGCAGATTTCCAACAGTTTGGCGCAAGCAATGTTGCACATGCGTTTTGCCGTAAACAACAATTCGTTGGATTGGCACAGCAGTTTGTAGTTTTGGTCGTTTTGGCGCAGATAGCGGAAAAACGCCTCCACAAATTCGTTGACGTTGCCAAGGCTCAACAGCATCGCATTGTCGAAAAATGCTTCAAACAGTTCCTTTTCGTAGTCCTCCGCTACGGCGTAGATGTCGTCGTAGTGGCTGTAAAATGCGCCGCGGCTGATGTTGGCTCGCGCCACAAGTTCTGTTACGGAAATCTTGTTCAGCTCCCGCTTTTCGGCAAGCAGTTCGGCAAATACCTTTTTGATAGTCGCGCGCGTCTTGCGAGAAGAATTGTTCAGGTTGCGTGCTTTCATTCTGTTCTCCTTTGTCGCTATCGGGCGGCAGTGTAGTGCATCGGCGGATGTCTTTGTCGGCTCGGCATATTGTATTGTCGGCAGTACCAATAGCGTATCATTGTTTGTCCGCATTGTATCAATCGTAGCTTAAAACAAGCTGTTGTGTACAGTGTTCAAATTTTAAGCGGACAAAAATGCACATAACGGTACACATTGTACACATTTGTACAGCCGTTTGGTGGTTGCGCTTTTGTTTTTACAGACAAAGTGATACAATATAACTATCGAAGTCGGTCAACAGGGGCGTACATTCGGTTGTAGCCCAAGCGGTGCGGTTTGCCGTCGTTGACAAAGGAGTAGTTATGAAAGAACTTAAACAAGTCTGTAAAGAATTTGAAAATCTGTCCACAATCGAGCGCACTGCGTTGCTTGCCGAAAGCTCGGTGCGTGTGGTTGGCAAGTTGGCGGAGTTGAACATTGATGGTATCGATCCGCTTCGTTCGTTGTACGGCTTTATTCTAGGCGCAACGGTTGCCGACGGACAAATCAACGAGCAGGAGTACCTGCTGATTTATCCGTTGCTTGTGCGCACGTTTGGCATGGATTTCGACTATGCTTCCGTCAAGGAGTCTTTCAAGACGGACAAGGACGGCAAAAAGGCTGCCAAGAAATACACTCGTGATTTGTTGACGGCAATTGCCGACGTGGACGAAAGCGTGGTGGAAGACATCGTAATGTTGTGTCTGTGCGTGTTGTCGGTAGACGGCAAAGTGACGCTCAAGGAACGCAACTATCTCAAAAAACTACTTAAAGCCTAGTTGTACCCGACCACTTGACGTGGACCACCTGACGTGGCCACCTGACGTGGACGCAGTAGGAACAGTACAAAGTGTTTTCTTATTGCCGTTGCCGAATCGGCGACAAAGTAAAAGCCTTCCCCTTTGAGGGGCCACCTGACGTGGATGCGCGAAAGCATAATTTATAGATGATATGTAGGTATTCCTGCTAACCTCTATAAAAGCCTTCCCATTCGAGGGGAAGGTGGCAAAAACGTAGTTTTTGACGGATGAGGTGGCAGAAGAAAGTTAAATATTGGGGAAAGTTATATATTGTTAAAATGCCGATATGTCACCCTGCGCGACAGTCGAAGGGACACCGTTCGTTGTCAACAAATTCCCTGCACGTATATAAAATTTGTTTACATTCAGCACCAAAGGAGACCTATGCAACTATTTGTACATTTAGCACTTATATTTGTCATCGGCGGTTCGCTCGGTTGGGTAATCGAGTTGTTTTTCCGCCGCTACGCCCACAAAAAGTGGGTCAACCCCGGCTTTTTGGTCGGTCCTTGCTTGCCACTGTACGGCACGGGACTTGTGTGCCTGTACCTTTTGTGCCTGCCAAGTTACGACTTTATATCCAGTCCCTTTTGGCGCGCGGTGTTTGTCATCGCAATGCTTACCGTGGTCATGACTCTTGTTGAGTACGTCACGGGTCTGGTGTTTATCAAGGGCATGAATGTCAAACTGTGGGACTACTCCGACCGTTGGGGCAACATACAGGGTATCATTTGTCCGCTGTTCAGCCTGTTCTGGGCGGTGATAGTGGCGGTGTACTACCTGTTTGTACATCAACTCATTGTGTCGGCAGGCAATTGGATCAGCGGCAATCCGTTGTTCTCGTTTTTTGTGGGCATGTACTTCGGCGTATTGGTGGTGGACGTGTGCTATTCGTTCCATATCGTAACGCGCGTACGCGCCTGGGCAAAGGAAAACCAAGCCGTTGTCCGCTACGAAGAATTCAAGCTTTCCATGAAGGTTCGTGCAGACAAACTGAAACAAAAAATCAGCTTTTTGCTCCCGTTCCGTGGCAAAAACGACTTGTCACAGGATTTGGAC
>CAKQXG010000144.1 GCA_934281515.1 uncultured Clostridia bacterium
GCATATATGTCGCTCCTGCCACGGCCAGATACTTAAAAGTCGAGTTGGTGCAACGCGAAACAAACGAAACTTCCAAAAAGAAAGGATTGTTGCCTTGGGAAACGAATTTTGAAGTTTATTCGTTTGAATTGTTCGATTCGCAACAAATCAGCAGTGTCCCACTCGGGCAAATTGCCGAGTTTTCGGTAAACAGTCCCGCCTGGTGTACCATCACAAACATTTCGCTTAATCCGTCGGGACTTATTCTGGCGCCGATAGGATACCCGATTTATGCAAAAGATACGGTTACCGATTTAGAAAGCATAGCCGACGGGCATATTCCGGGGTTTGAGTCTTACGCAACGTACAATCCTGCGGTAATTTACGACGACGAGCGACAAATGTTTCATATGATCTATCGCGCCGAATTGCCCGACAATTTCAGTAGTTACTTCGGTAATAAAGAAGAATTGGGTCATATGTCAAGTTTGGCTTACGCTTATTCTTACGACGGAATAAATTACGTTCGCGGCGATGGTCCTATCGCATGGGCAGACACAAGCGACGAAAAGGGCGGTGGATTGGAAGATCCGCGCGTATGCAGAATTAAAAACGATCCTAATCGCGGAGGCAAAACAACATACTACATTACATACACAATGTATGACAATCGCGTTACTCGCGAAGGCGTAATTTACACGCACGACTTTATCACCTTCCACAAACAAGGCAGACTTGCTCCCGAGTACGGAGGTTCAATCAAATCGGGTTCGTACGTTTGCGATCCCGAAGGCAATGCGGTAAAAATTGCCGATCCGCGCCCGGGGAAGAGCGGAATGGTGTATGTAATTTATATGAAGGACGGCGGTTACGCGCGTATAGGTTTCACAACCGACGCGTTGCGTGTGGAAAAAGATGATATCGTCGATGTGAAGTCGTCCGGATTCGGAAGTAACAGTATAGAAGAACTGACCTCGGGAAACGAGTCGTGCATGGCGGTTACAAACTTGTACGGCGATGACGATGAAGATATTTATCTTATGTATGGCGGGGGTAAGTTAAGCGACAACAATATTCAGCATCAACAACCCAATGCAAGTGGGTGGTTTTATGCATTAGGCGCACTAAAAGCAACAAAATCCAATCCGTTTGAACTTACAAACGTTCGATTGGATTTAGACGAACCTACAATGTATCCGACCGATACAAACAAAATAGACTACGGTTTATTTAATAAATGTATGTTTGCCGATACAATGGTGCGTTACAAAAACACGTGGTATTTCTACTACGGCGCAGGCGATATGTATGTTGGTTTGGCAACCGCCAACGGCGATTTCTCGGCAGGAGCGGCGACTTTTGAGGTAAACGGAAATGTTCTTACCGCAAAAACCAAGGCATTAAACAAAAAATACGAACAAGACAAATCCGATTACGACATACAGTTTGTTGCCGAAGTGTACGATATTGAAGGCAACAATTTGGATTACGTTGCAAAAGACTACTCTGTTAAACACTTTTTACACAGCGCGGAAGGTATCTATTATTGCGGTGAAGATATAGACATAGAAGTAAATCTAAACGGTCTGCCAAAAGAAGGATACTATGTTTTGACGTATGTAATAGACAAGCAAAGCGGAGAAAGATTAAACAATGTTTCCGTTTATACAAACCTGAAGTCAACCGTAACGTCCGAATCTTATCATCGTTAGCGTGACTTGTCGTCTGCTGACGTATAACCAAATATCGACGAGAGAAAAGGAAAAATATGAAAAAAATCAGTATTTGTATTCTACTTTGTATATTGTGCGTTGCGCTTGCGGCATGTCAGCCTCAACAAAACTCCCTGTCTGTAACAGACGGCGTGGTAAGTTGGAATGAGATTAGTAACGCCACCGAATACAACGTTGAAATTAACGGAAAAGGGTATGTTTGTAAGAAAACGTCGTTTGTAATCCCGTCTGACGTTTTTGGCGAAGTTACGATAAAAGTGTTTGCCAAAACGGGCAAAAAAACCGTTTCTGTTGCAGAAACCACCGCAACGGTAACGCAAACACTGTCCAAACCTTACGGTTTGAAGTTTGAGGAAGATATGCTGTCTTGGCGCGCGGTACAAAATGCGGACAAGTATTTTGTAGTGCTAAACGACGTTTCTTATGAAACCGCAAATACGCAAATGTCGTTAAAATACGTTGTCGGCGGCAGCGTATCCGTTGCGGTTTACGCAGTTAGTGATAACCCGTATTTGCAAGATTCGCCTCGTTCCGAAACAACGGTGGAAGTAACCGAATATCCGCTTCAAACGGTCGGCAACGTTGAGGTTAATGGCGGAAAACTGACCTTCGACAAGGTTGAGGGAGCAAAGCAGTATCAGATCTATGTGGACGGCGCAAAGGTCGCCACAACGGACGACAACACTGTTGCGCTGACGCCCGAAATGATAGGAGAAACGCTACAAGTCAGGGCCGTTTCCGACGTTGCCATTCCTTCTCCGTTAAGTCAAGCCGCAACGTTGTCTTTCGGAGAAATAGAAAACGAGAAACAACTTGCCGAAGTAAATGCAGGATATTTTTTACTAAAAAACGATATCGCGCTTACGACGGAATACACGCCCAAAGCGTTTGGCGGAGTCTTTCGGGGCAACAATCATACGATAAGCGGAATAGACATTGCTTGTGACGCTTCCGCCGTGGGATTTTTTGCAGAATTGACAAAAGCAACCGTGTCCGATCTTACGCTACGGGGCAAAATAGAATTGCAAAGCGCAACGGCTAGTTCCGACGTCGGCGGTCTGTGCGGCAAAGCTCAAAACAGCGTAATAGAAAACTGTTTTGTCTTTATGGATATTGCGGCAGAGTTTCGAAACGGTTTGGCAAACGTCGGCGGAATTGTGGGTAGTTTGGTAAATACCGATGTGTTGCAAACCGAATATCAAGGTACAATAACAACCCGGAACGCCGTTTGCGGCGGCTTTGTGGGGACTGCGTCAAATCCTGCCGAGAACAGAAACGTCAAGCAGTGCAAAACGAAGGCAACGATAAAGGCCGATGGCGGAGAAAGAGCCTTTGCAGGCGGATTTATCGGCAAATTTACCGACAATATGCTTACTGTGTCGCAATGTGTTGCCGACGTAGACGTCACGGGACAAAGTTACGTCGGAGGTTTTGTCGGTTATTTCGGTTCCGGCAAGGTGCTTGACAGCATTACTTTGGGACAAGTAAGCGCGCAAAATCCGTTTATTGTTCATCTTGGCGGATTTATCGGCAGAGCCGAAGGATACAATGTGACGGCAGAAAGATGCATATCCGTAAGTTCGGTTCAAACGACCGTGGTGGCGGAAACAAAGTGTGTTGGTGGCTTTGTCGGTAAAACCGTTGGCGGAACTTATGCCTATTTGTACAAAGATTGCTTTTTTGACAGCGACGTAAACGCAATTCAGGCAATCGGAAATCCCGACAGCGGTCGCTCGGACGGAATAACGGGCGTAACCACTCGGCAACTCGAAACGCCGTCAACCTTTTCGACTTTCGATTCGTCTGTGTGGAATATAGCCGACGGAGAGATTCCTATGCCGAATAGAAATCGACAGTAAAATGATCTTGTGTGGCGCCCTGAAGTAAAACACTTCGGGGCGTCGTTTTTTATTCTGTCATGTTGTAAAAAATGTGGGTTTAGTAGGTGGTGCGAAGTTCTTGGGGAACAGATTGTTGCACAGACAAAGACATAAGTAAACATTGCGGTAAAACGATCAAATGGTTTAGTAGTTGTGTTTTAGTGTAGATAATTTTTTCGAGAATAGGCATAATTATGTTTGTAAAAACTATTGTTGCAAGCGATAATTGTCGTCAAAAAGTTAATACGTATGCAAAATTTCGGTACGTTTGTAGACGATATCACCAATGTTTTTCTGTTCGTTGACATCCGTAATGCAGATAATTAAAAACAATCTGTGGCAGATTCTGTTTTTCAAAATCGAACAAGGTAAGTCATCATCTTTTATCTCCGCCACGGATTTCTCTTATTCCGCGAGTTACCTTTTGCGCCAACTTCACAGAGTAATACTGATTTATTTCTTTTAATAATGATTCAAAAATAACTTTATCGGCGTAAAACGAATACAGGAGAAAATAGGCTAACACAATGATAAGGCTTAACCTTATTACCATGTGCAGTATGTTGCGTAGCCCCGTGTGCATGCACAACGTAGACGAAGCCGACATCTACCGCCCCGCCGCATGGAACGCTTTCGGTATGGATAAAGAAGGACAAGACTACCGTGCTTGCAACGCCTACGG
>CAKQXG010000145.1 GCA_934281515.1 uncultured Clostridia bacterium
GTACAGGTCGTTGATGGTTACGCCGCTTGTACATCTTGCCGCATTGAGCAAAGGTACGTTTTTGGCAATTGTGGGGTTGCCGTTTTCGTCAAGTACCCACTTGCCTTCGTCGCCCTTTATGTAGTCGTCGGTTTTGGCGTCGAGTAGTTCCTGGATACGCTCGCGAGTCAGCAGAAGCGTATTTTTGTCGGGTTGATGTTGATTGAACACGTCGTGGCTGCAATCGAAGCCGCTGTCCAACACCGCCACTGCCGTATGCTTGCCGGTGTAAGGTACGCTACCCGAGTTGTATATACCCGTTTGTTCGTAAACGTCCACGATGTTGTTGACTGCGTCGTAGCTTGCCGAACCGCTGCCGGCAGACACCGCCTGCGGTTGATTGTATGTGTCGGACAAAATAACGCTTTTGACGCCTGCGACCTTTTCGATCTTGGCAACATTGCCGTAAGTTGTGCGCACAGCAACGCCGTTAAGCAGAGTCGAGTATGTACACTTGACGTCGTAAATAAGCCCTTTAGCCTGCAATGCCGCAACAAGTTTTTCTTGCTTGTCGTCGATTGCGGCACGTTTGGCAGAGCCTTCGGAGCAAGCGGCGTAGTCGGCAACCGACTTGTAACCGTAGTTATCGGTCAAATAGTCGTCGATTACTGCGTTGCCTTTTAACGTTACAATGACAACAACTTCGTCGTCATCCTTGTAGCCGTTGTTTTTCAACAGTTTCTCCGCCTGAATACGACTCAAAGCCTGTTCCTGCGTAAATTGATAGCTACTTTCAAGTATCTGCAATTGTTGCGGATTGGACTTGGTGTTGTCGGCAAAATGATTGCCGTCCGGAATGGTCTGACATGCGACGGACCCCACCAATGCCGCAAGTAAAACCACCGCCAGAATGGTGATTAGTGATTTCTTCATACCTTTTACATTCTCCATATTGTTGTCGCTACGCCGTTTTTGCCGTCGTTTTGTCGCTCGATGGGGACAAAATTGTCGGCAAAAATCAATACGTATGCGTTTTTTAATTACGAGTAGCCGTTTGAATCGCCGATAAAAACGTAAAGCGGAAACGGCTAAGTCAACCAGAAGTACAGTAGCAATGCGGCAATGCCGAAACATGCCAACACACCGACGAATATCGGCAAATAGACTGCCAATGCGGCTTTGATTGCCGCCCAACGTTCCTTGCGCGTCAGTCCGACATTCTTCTTGCTGTCGGTGCCGCGGCGCAATTCGTCAAGTCCGTCCATGCTGTACACGGTGTGCCCGTCGTCAATGTAATCTTTTTTGCGCTTTGTCATTTCTTTTTGAAAAACTTGAACTTTTCTTTGCGTCTGGCTTCAGCCTCTTCGGCGGCTCTCGCACGTTCCTCTTGCAGACGGGCGTACTGCTCGCTGTAGTCGGACAAGTGCTCCATCACTTCGTCGTCGTACAAATGGCAGGCGACAAAGTGTCCCGGCGCCGCTTCGGTGTAAGCGGGAGTCTTAAACTTGCAGACGTCCATACATTTAGCGCAACGTGTGTGGAATTTGCACCCTTCGGGCGGATTGGCAGGAGACGGAATGTCGCCTTCCAATATGATACGCTTTGCCTTGGTGTCGGGGTCGGGCACAGGGATTGCGCTGAACAACGCTTGCGTGTAGGGGTGCAAGGGATGGTCGAACAATTCGTCGGTTTCGCCCATTTCCATGGTGTTTCCAAGGTACATTACCATAATGTTGTCGGTGATGTACTTGACGACCGACAGGTCGTGGCTGATAAACACATAGGTAAGCCCCATGGTGTTTTGCAATTCTTTAAGCAGATTGATTATCTGCGCCTGTATCGACACGTCTAATGCCGACACGGGTTCGTCGCAAATGACAAGTTTGGGTTTGACCGCCAACGCGCGCGCTATACAGATACGCTGACGTTGACCGCCGCTGAACTCGTGCGGATAGCGATCGTAGTACTGCGGTTGCAAGCCGCACTTGTGCATGATGTCGCGTACATATTCCTTGATCTGATCGTCGGGCACGATGTGATGTACGCGCACCGCTTCGGAGATGATGTTGCCGACCGTCATACGAGGAGGCAAACTGGAATACGGGTCCTGGAATATCAGCTGTATGTCTGTGCGATATTTTTGCATTTCGCCGCGCTTAAGGTTGGTAATGTCGTTGCCGTCAAACACTATCGTACCGCCGTCGGCATTGTACAAACGCAATATCGTGCGACCGAGAGTGGTTTTGCCGCAACCCGACTCGCCCACCACGCCGATCGTCGTGCCTGCCTTCAATTTGAAAGACACGTCGTCGACGGCGCGCAGATACTTTGTCGGTTTACCGAAGAAGCTTGTTTCGATCGGGAAGTACTTCTTGAGATGGCTGACCTCAAGAATGTAGTCCGATTTGTTTGTTTGTATGTCGCTCATTTGTCCTCCCCCGCGCTTTCCTCTTGGTACAGGTAGCAGGAAACATAGTGCGTGTCGCTAACCTTTACTTCCGGCGGATACTGTCCCTTGCATCTGCCGATGCACTTGCCGCAACGATTGCGGAAGTAGCAACAGTCGGGCAAATTGATCGGGTTAGGCACCTGCCCCGGTATGCTGTACAGCGGCTCGGTGCTTGACGAAGTGATGAGCGGTTTGCTTTTTTGAAGTCCGATCGTATACGGATGCAACGGATTGTGGAAAATTTCCGCCGCAGTACCCTTTTCGATAACTCTGCCCGCATACATAACCACCACTTCGTCTGCCATTTCGGCAATCACGCCCAAGTCGTGGGTGATGAGCATTACAGAGCAACCTTCTTCGCGTTGCAATTTTTTGAGCAGTTCCAATATCTGCGCCTGAATTGTGACGTCAAGTGCCGTTGTCGGCTCGTCGGCGATAATCAACTTTGGATTGCCGACAAGTGCCATTGCAATCATTACGCGCTGGCGCATACCGCCCGACAACTCGTGCGGATAGCTTTCATAGACGTGTTCGGGCATTGCAATACCGACCTTTTTAAGCATTTCGATACTGCACGCCTTTGCGTCCTCGGGTGTAACCTCCGGATTGTGCGTAAATGACACTTCGTCGAGTTGGTTGCCGATTGTAAACACGGGGTTGAGGCTGGTCATCGGCTCCTGAAAAATCATCGTGATGTCCTTGCCGCGTACCTTGTACATTTCCTGCGTGGGCATTACCGCCAGGTTGTAAGCAAGCTTGTTGCCTTGTTCGTCGGTGCCCAATTCGTCGCTGTTGAAACGGATTTGACCGTCGACTACCTGCCCTTGCGGCGCCTGTACAAGTTGCATGATGGACAGAGAAGTTACGCTTTTTCCGCAACCCGACTCGCCGACAACGCCGACAATTTTGCTTTTAGGAATGTCAAACGACACGCCGTTGACCGACATTACAGTACCATTGTCGGTAAAAAACACCGTTTTGAGATTGTCTATTTCGATGATATTGTCCTTGTTTTTCATCGGAACGGTGTATTCCGACGGGTCAAGTTTGCGCCGCTTCAACGACTCGTAGTACTTCATCTGTTTGATGTTGTACTTGATTATCTTGCGGCTGTCTCTTATTGAGATGTAATTTGTATTTTTTTTCATTGTAGTGTGTTATTTCTTGGCTTTGGGGTCCATTGCGTCGCGCAAACCGTCGCCGACGAAGTTGAAGCCGAGTACGGCAATTACAATCAGGATACCTGCCGGCAACCACATATTGACATGGTAACTGAGTACCGTGGGGTCGTTGGATGTTGCAATCATGGTACCCCATGCCGCCTTGGGTACTTGTACGCCCAGGCCGAGATACGACAGTGTGGACTCGTACAAAATGACGCTGCCGAGACCCAACGTCATGGACACGATAAGTTGCGGCATTACGTTGGGAATAAGGTGTACGAAGATTTTGCGCCAGGTTGGCAAGCCCATTACTTCGGTTGCGGTGATGTACTCTTGCTCGCGAAGGGCAAGTATCTGTCCGCGCACAAGTCTTGCAATGCCGCTCCAGCTGAACACGGTGATGATTGCCATCAGCAGATAGATACGCTGATCGGGTTCCACGCCCCAGGAGTCGATCATTGCCGAAGCGATAAGCAGTATCGGCAAGGTGGGTATACAGTTGAATATATCCACTATACGCATGATGAC
>CAKQXG010000146.1 GCA_934281515.1 uncultured Clostridia bacterium
AATTGCATAGTGGTACAAAACGGCACCGAGTGCGTTGTTGTCGACGTGCCGTACGGCAGTAACGACGTTGTCAGATATATCAGGGCAAACGGATTGACTGTCAAGGCTGTATTGCTTACTCACGGTCATTTCGACCATTGCGGCGGCGTTACGAGATTGCTGTTCGAGTTGGGTGTGCCGCTCACGCCGATATACGTACACCCTGCCGACGCCGAGTTGTGCCGCCATGCCGCCGACAACATCTGGGGCATTGCCGCCGACAACTGCTTTACCACGCACGAATTGCACGAGGGCGAGTTGTACGTTGCGGGCATACGCTTTTACGTAATCGAAACCCCGGGGCATACGCTCGGCAGCGTAGTGCTGTTGACCGAGGACTACATGCTTAGCGGAGACACGCTGTTTGCACGCAGTATCGGACGGACGGACTTTCCCGAAAGTAATCGCTTTCTTATGCAAGGGTCGCTTGACAAACTGCGGATGTTGCCGCGCAACTACATAGTATTGCCCGGTCACGGCGGACAAACAACTTTACAATACGAAAAGGAACACAACGTTTATTTCAAATGACACTTTACACCAATTTCCCTTACCCTACGGAGATACACGACGTAGTAAAACTGTTTCTCGACGGGGTGGAACTGACCGACCGTCCCGATGGCGACATCCGGTTGTTGGAGTACACCGTGGACGGAAAATTTAAATACGTATCTACTTTTTTTGCACGAGTTGCCGAAATCGAAGTCGATGTGGCAGGCGTGGACGACCTTCAACAAATGCGTCTGCGCAAACGTTTTGCCAAGATGTGCGTGTACGAGCTGTTACTGAAAGTGACAGGTAAGCACATGCCGTGGGGTTGTCTGACGGGTATACGTCCGACTAAACTCGCTCGCAAGTTGACCGCTGAAGGGTTGGATTGGCAACATACTTTTACAGACGACTTCGATGTTGCCGCGGACAAGGTAAAATTGGTTGCCGACATTTTGCGGTTGCAGGACCACGTCGGCACGCTACCCGACAATGCCGCCGACCTGTATGTCGGTATTCCTTTTTGCGTAACTCGCTGCAGTTATTGCAGTTTTACCAGCGGCGAGATCGGACGTATGAAGAAGTACGTCGAACCTTATGTGGAGACGCTCAAGCGGGAAATTCGCGAAACGTTGCGTTTCGCCAAGGAACACGGTATCAGGCTCGCTAATGTCTATTTCGGCGGCGGTACGCCTACGTCGCTGACGGCGGCACAACTGAACGAGATTCTGGACGAAATCGACTTTACGCCGACCGAATACACGATAGAGGCAGGGCGACCCGACACAATTGACAAGGACAAGTTGCAGGTTTTTGCCGACCACGGAGTGGGGCGCGTGTCAATCAATCCGCAAACATTTAACCAATCGGTGTTGGATGTCATCGGGCGCAAACACAGCGTTGCCGACATCTACGACAAGTACGCATTGGCGAAACAGTTTGGTTTTGCCGTCAATATGGATTTGATTGCAGGCTTGCCGACGGAAACTTACGATATGTTTTGTCGCAGTGTGGACAGCGCGATTGCACTCGGAGCCGACAACATCACGGTGCACACCCTTGCGCTTAAACACGGCAGTGTGCTTAAGGAACAGAATTACAGCGGTGACGAAAACGACGTTGCCAAAATGGTGGATTACAGCCACGCCAAACTGTATGCGGCGGGGTACGCTCCGTACTACATGTACAGGCAAAAGTACATGCGCGACAACCTTGAAAACGTCGGTTTTTGTCGTGATGACGCACCGTGCGTTTACAATATAGACATTATGGAAGAAACGGCGAGCATAATTGCTTGCGGTACAAACGCCATCAGTAAGCGCGTGTTGCGTGCCGACGACCGTATCGAACGTGCCGCCAATCCCAAGGACGTACTGACCTACTTGCAACGCCTTGACGATTTTCTTGCAAAGAAATTTGCGCTTTTTATCGATAAATGATGAAATCACACGGTAACTTTGCGACGAGCGGTCGCATCCACAACAAAATAATTGCCGTTTTGTGCATCTGTTCGCTGCTTGCCTTTTTGTGCGCATTGGGCGGCAATACGCAAGTCGCCGAGGAATTCACTCGGACGGTTTCGCGTGCGCTCATCGCCGTACTCGGCACGTTGTTCGGTTGGCTGCCTTTTAGCGTGTACGAATTGTTTTTGATTGTTGCAATCGTGTTTGCGGTGACGGCGGTTGTGCTTGCGGTGGTGTGGTCGTGTAAACGGCAGAGTTTGCGTGCCGTCAGTATGCTGTTGACGTTGGCTATTGTGGTGACGAGCTTTTTGACTTTGTACAAGGCAACAGCCTCGTTTGCCTACGAACGTGCGCCGTTGCCGACAGCCGTATACAGTAGACAGGATCCCGATACATTCGGTAAAGAGCAGGCAATTGACCTTGCGCGGAAAGTTGTCAAAGCGGTCAACCAAGCCTATGCAGACACTCCGCACGACGACTACGGCAACATCATTTTACCGAACGTTGCGACAATCCGCGCAGACATCGCCGAGGAATACAAACGGTTGGACGACCCTTTGTTCGACGGCTACTTTTCGTCCTATACTCCTGCTGTCAAAACTATTGTCAACAAAACGATAATGAGCGAAATGCACATTGTCGGAGTATTTTTCGGCCCGTCGGGCGAGGCGAATATCAACCCGATTGAAACAAACTACAATTTGCCGCACACTATGGCACACGAGATGGCGCACGGTAAGGGCGTCATGCGCGAAAACGAAGCCAACCTTGTAGCAAGTTACTTGCTGTTGACAAGTAGCAAGCCTTATTTGCGGTACAGCGCATTGATGAAAACGTTCTACTCGGCAATTTCGCTTGTGAGCATGTACCCCGACACCAAGACGACGGTGACAGAGTTGCGCTTGTCGATAAATGACGGCATCTACACCGAGTTTGCCAACTACTCAGAGTTGTGGAGCAGGTATACTCTTATCGGCGACATAGGCAATTGGCTCAACGACATTTACCTCAAATTCCACAAACAAACGGGCAGCGACAGCTACTACAAACCTTCGGAGAGTGAGGGCACAGGCGAAAAGGACAACGATGGCGAAGAGATAAAGGTGATTATCAACTTCTCCGACACGCAAAGCCTGCTTGTCAAACTGTACAACGAAGGACGTATCTAGCGGCGGTATGGCGCAGATAAACGGACTTTGCCCCGATGGTCGGCAACCGAATATGCTCGACTACCGTTGTTTGTCGGTGCTTTGCTTCACGGTAAAACCGACGAAAAATTTTGGCAAAAACTTGTATCAAAATTGTTGACTAGTGGGGCGGCATTGTGGTAGAATACTACTTGTCGCAAGGTTACCGACGAGCAACACGTGCATTTTCCTGCAATCTGCTAGTACAACTTTCGGCAAAAATTTTACAAAATTATGCGTAATTTTGTTGACATATTTTTGCGGATAATGTATAATGTAAAGGCTGTTGAAGTGCGGGTGTAGTTCAATGGTAGAATACCAGCCTTCCAAGCTGGCTGCGTGGGTCCGATTCCCATCACCCGCTCCAAACTACAAGTTTGCCTGTGCCTGTAGCTCAGCAGGATAGAGCAACGGCCTTCTAAGCCGTGTGTCGGGGGTTCGAATCCCTTCAGGCACGCCATTATGGTGGGCTTAGCTCAGCTGGTTAGAGTGCCAGATTGTGACTCTGGAGGTCATGGGTTCGATTCCCATAGCTCACCCCATATTACGTAGGGGTATAGCCAAGCGGTAAGGCATCAGACTTTGACTCTGACATCTCGTAGGTTCAAATCCTGCTACCCCTGCCAAACCATGACCCATTAGCTCAGTCGGTAGAGCACATGACTTTTAATCATGGTGTCCCGCGTTCGAATCGCGGATGGGTCACCAATATTAAAAGCACAGGCAACAAACCTACAACTTTATATGCATCTTTAGCTCAGTTGGTAGAGCAACTGACTCTTAATCAGTGGGTCCAGGGTTCGAGTCCCTGAAGGTGTACCAATCACTTGATTCGTGCGGATATGGCGGAATTGGCAGACGCGCTAGACTTAGGATCTAGTGTCTTCGACGTGGGGGTTCAAGTCCCTTTATCCGCACCAAGCAATCAAATCCAAT
>CAKQXG010000147.1 GCA_934281515.1 uncultured Clostridia bacterium
GTGTTTGTTGCCGTTGTACAAGTCCTTGATTATACAAGCCAT
The DNA here is from genome assembly GCA_934281515.1 of uncultured Clostridia bacterium. Classification (GTDB taxonomy): domain Bacteria; phylum Bacillota; class Clostridia; order Christensenellales; family CAG-314; genus Fimimonas. The sequence continues at coordinate 43 of CAKQXG010000147.1, forward strand.
CTTGGCGGCAAACTCCCAGTCCTTTTGCTTTTGGGTTGGCGTTTTTTGCAAGTCTTCGGGGTTCTTGTCGAAGTCCTCGCGGCACTTTTCCTTTATCCAGGCAAGGGCCTTTTTGTATTCTGCTTTGTCGTAGATACCCAACGTCATGCGGCGGATAATTTCCACCTCGTCCACCGACTCCACACGCATGCCGAGATACTCTTCAAAGAATTCGGGACTTATTATACTGCCACCGATACCCATCGTCACGCTGCCTATTTGCAAGTAACTCTTGCCGCGCATTGTGGCAACGGCCACTGCCGCACGAGCAAAACGCAAGATTTTGTCTTGTACGTCTTGAGGAATTGTCGTGTCGTCGGCGTCCTGCACTTCGTGTCCGTAAATGCCGAATGCAGGCAAACCTTTTTGCGCATGCGTTGCAAGTACGCTGGCAAGATACACCGCACCGGGACGTTCCGTGCCGTTGAAGCCCCACACGGCTTTGATTGTCATGGGGTCCATGTCCATGGTTTCCGCGCCGTAGCACCAACATGGAGTGACGGTAAGCGTGATATCTACGTTGTTTTTGCGGAATTTGTCCGCACATGCCGCAGCTTCGGCAACGCGACCGATTGTTGTGTCGGCAATGATTACCTTGACGGGTTCGCCATTACTGTACCGCACGTTGTTGTGGATAAGCTCTGCCGCAGCCTTCGCCATGTTCATGGTTTGGTCTTCCAAGCTTTCGCGCACCTTAATCTTGCCGCGACGTCCGTCGATTGTGGGACGAATACCGATTACGGGATACTCCCCGATTAGCCTACTTTTTGCCATTTTTCTACGCTCCTTTTGTTGGAAATTCTGTTAGTATTGGTCGTTAATATTTGCACTTTTTCACAGTGAGAGCACTGCAAAAATGTCGTCAATTTTTGCATACGTATGCATTTTTTACCGTTTTTCGTCTTAGCGACAGCTCGCTGTTGCCACGAAAATTTACCGCCACACGTCTACTCCACCGATAAATCGTCCGCGTTGGTTTGCATTACTTTCTTGTACCAATAGGCACTTTTCTTGGGGGTGCGTTCCTGCGTGGCGTAATCCACATAAACCAATCCGAAACGTTTGGAGTAGCCAAGCGTCCACTCGAAGTTGTCCATAAACGTCCAATAGAAATAGCCTATTACGGGGTAAGTTTCGGCAACCCTTTTAAGCACTTCGATGTGGCGACGAATAAAATCAATCCGCATATAGTCGGGCACTTCGCCGTCAATCGTCCTCCACTCTGTAACTGCAACGCCGTTTTCCGCAAAAATAATGGGTAAACCGTAACGTTTGTAGTAGTAGCTGACGATGTACTCTATGCCTTCGGGCGTAACTTTCCAGCCCATTGCCGTCACTTTGTCGATGGGCGAAAGCGGCAATTTTCTTATACCCTTTTCATTTTTTTCGACATAAAACCCTTGATAATAGTTGACTCCGAAGAAATCGAAATTGCACTTTATCGTGCGCAAATCATCTTGCGACGGGTTGTAACCGTATTCGGCAAACCACTGTTTGTATTCGTCCGAGAACTCGCCCTTTATCAACGCGTCGGTAAAGAAACAGCCGTCGTAAAACTCTCCGTTGGGTACAAAATTGTACTTTTCGGCAAGTGTTTCGTCGCAACCGTCGGTCGGAATCATCGGCGTAAAGCACGGTGAAACGCCAAGATTCAACTTATGTTTTGCCGCCTTGCGCATTGCTTTTTCCGCCTTGCCTATGCACAACAACACATTGTGCGCAACGCGAAATACGTCGCTACGACTCAATTGCAAAAACGGAGCATGTGCCCCTGTAAAATGTCCGTCTTCCACCACGACTTGTGGCTCGTTGAAAATAATATAGTTGGACACCTTTTCGCCAAACATTTCAACCACGGCACGGGCATAGTCGGCAAAATAGTCGCTTATTTTATCGTTCAGAAAACCGCCCTCTTCAAACAACTTGCGAGGCAAATCCCAGTGGTAAACAGTAACCCACGGCGTAATACCGTACTTCAACAGCTCGTCCACCAAATCGTTGTAGAAACGCGCGCCGTCGGCGTTGACAGCGCCGGTACCGTCGGGCATAATACGACACCAACTGACGGAAAAACGATAGTTTTTTACACCAAGTTCGTGCATCAACGCAATGTCTTGCTTGTAACGATGATAGTGGTCGCATGCAACACTGCCGTTCATGTCGCCGACAATCTTGCCTTCCGTAAACTGTTTGTCCCAAATACTCGGGCATCTTCCGCCTTCGTTTTCCGCGCCTTCGATCTGATATGCGGCAGAAGCAACGCCCCAAATAAAATCTTTGTTCATTTTTCCCCTAATACTCTCTTGTCAAATATACTCTTTGCAGTATTTTGCCCGTATGTTTGCATAACCACAATACATGCACTAAAAACGTCAAAAAACTATCTTGATTGCATTACGTTGCTTGCATAGCCACATATCATCCAGATGCGCACGTCCGTCATCTATGCCAAGCACAACAAAGCTTGCGTTGTTTTGCAAAATATTTTGCTCGTCCTGCACTACGCCGCACACCGCTTTTGCCGAAACAGGCGCATGCCAAATGTTGCCGTCAAAGTGTTCGACATAAACAGGATACTGCGCGCCTTCACCGTAGGCGGCAAACAAAACGTACTCAATCGGTTGCGGATCGGTAGCAAAGCGCAACATGTATTCGCCCGAAACATCAAACATTGTAAGCATTGTTTTTGTACTGCCACGATACAGCAACGCATCTTCGCTTTGACCGACGTAACGTACAAACACTTCGGCGCGGATACTTGCGTAAGTGTCGGGCAACATCAAACGCAAACGCAACACTCCGCGCTGTTGTCCGACGACGGAACTCAAATCTTTTCGCAAATCGGCAACAAGCTGCTTGTTCCTTTCGCACAGGCTCTGCCAAGCATTGCCGTAACTCGTTATCCCGTCACGATACTTTGCCCACAGTTTACTGCCAATTTTTTGCGCCATGTCAAACAACGTTTCGGCTCGTTCAACGGTAGTCAAATACGGTTGAGTCGTTACAACTCCGTCACACTCGTACTCGTTAAAAACCTTGTTGCCCAAAGTCGACAAAGACAACTGCGCATACTGCAAAGCAAGATTGGCGTACAAGTCGTCAAAAACGTCGTTGATATCTTCATTATGTGCCGCTTTGTATCTTTCAAATGCTTTTAGCGTCGCGTTTAACCAAGCAATATAAGCAGAAATAACATGGTTGTTTTCCTCGGCAACATTGACAACATCTGTACGACAAAAGACAAAATCCGGCGCAAACAAGTTGACCAAACGTTCGGACAAATCGTCGTCGCCCACGTACTCGGCAAATACGTCAACCGAAGTTTTGCCGTTTAGCGTACCGCTCCACAATCGCCCCGCATAAGCCACGACAGGTTGCAAACACGGATAGAAACAATCGGAACGTTCCCAAGAGGTGAGTACTGCGCCAAGCGGATTGTGCTTTTGCGCATACGCCGTGTAACTGTCGACGTTAAAAGTCTGCGACAGATTGCCTGCCTTGCAACAAAACATATACCTAAAGCCGAGTTTGTCGTACAACGCAAACGGATCGATACCGCTACGCCCTGTCCACTTGCCACGCGGAGATACGCCCACGTAGATGTAGTTCCAGTTGCAAAGCACTATATCCCGAGGCAACAATTCGGCAACGGGGTAGTACTCCAACATATCGTCCCACATCAACATCGTGCGCCCCATAGCGGCAACAAGAGCATGCACATGCAACACAAAATCAACAAACAGTTGTTGTTTTGTCACGCCACCGTCAATGACTCGTTTGCAATCGTCGCAACAGGCAAACTGAAACATCTCGTCCATGCCCATATGCACGTACTTGCTG
>CAKQXG010000148.1 GCA_934281515.1 uncultured Clostridia bacterium
GATTGCAAATACGTAATTTGTTTCTGCCCCCTCATCCGTCAAAAACTTCGTTTTTGCCACCTTCCCCTCAAAGGAGAAGGCTCCAAATTTGTCATCTAATTCAGCATGGCAATATAGAAAACTATATCTTGCCCCTAGCCGTCAACGTTAGGTTGTGCCTATTCCGTCAGCGCGTCGATGTCGGCCAGCAACAGCATTGCCGTCGCGCGGTCGGGTACGGTGCAACCGCTTGCTTTTTTGTGTCCGCCGCCGCCGTACTTGACTGCAACAGGGTTGATGTTGTACTTGCGACTGCGCAATTCACACTGCACGCCGTCGGCTGTTTCGGTAAAGTTGACCCAACTGTCCATGCCTTTGATGTCGCTCATTACGCCGACCATGCCGCGCGACACGGCAAATTCCGTCAGTCCGCTAGCCGCAACTTCTTCGGCAGTGTTGTAGATGTAGCCGTTGCCTTTGGGGGTAACACAGATTTTTTGTACAAACTTGGCGCGCGTCTGCACTGCGGACAGGTCGTCGGCGTACAGTTGGTCGTAGATATCTGTCGGCGCAAAGTCGTACTTGCACAACTCGGCGGCAATTGCAAATGTGCGACAGGTGGTGCTGTCGTAGCGGAAACGTCCGCTGTCCGTCACAAGCCCCGTAAACAACGCCTTAGCGGCAGCGTCGTTCAGCGGCAGGCGCACGGCGCGCAACATGTCGTACAGCAGTCCGCAACAACTTTCGTAGGTGGAGTCGACAATTTCCATCGTGCAAAACTCTTCGCATTTCAGGTGGTGGTCGACGCGCAAGGTGCATTTTGCCGTTTGGTAGCGTTCGTCCGACACCATATGCGACGCGCCGCAGTCCAACACGATTGCCAACGCATTGGCGTATGCGCTGTCGGGTACTTCGTCGGGCGTGCTGTCGGGTACAAATGCAAAGCGTCCCGGGTCGTCGCCGACAATGTAGACGGTTTTGGTAGGAAAGTTGGCTTTGATTGTCTCTGCCAGGCCTACCTGACTGCCGATTGCGTCGCCGTCGGGGTGCGTGTGGCGGTGGATAATGATTGTGTCGTACTTTTGTATCAGTTTAAGCGCTCGCTTGTACAGATTTTTCTCCGTTTTGTTGTCTTTTGTTCTGTAGGCGATTGTATTGCAGTCGACCGCCGACGTGATATTGTATTGTAACACAACTTGTCCTCATTGTCAAACGTCGTGATTCGGTGATAGTAACATTCGATTGGAAGTGGATTCTCTTAGTGAATTGCATAGTGGAATTTGCTTTGAAAACTCACAAACGGCAGAATTATTTTTGAAAACTCATACTGATGACAAGGACTCTAAGCATGCTTAAAGTTGCGTAAAAATTGTGACATAACAACACGACATTACCATTATATATTTTAGGGGTAGTGCAGTCGGGCATCGCAGTGTCAGCTGCAGATGGTCAATTGCAACACCAAATATTGACAATGATGTCGAAATATGATATAATTTCAATAAGTAAGATAGAGATGTAACATTTGTTATCTATCTTGTTGCAACTAGGTTGTACCAATGCTTTACGCCGTGGGGAAAATAAAAAAATTTGCCACGGAATTAGCATTTGTCGACAGCCGATAAACAAATTTGACAGGAGGAATTTATGAAAAAATACCTATCGATTGTCATTTCAATGATGTTGGTAGTGGCTTTGCTCGGGATGGTCGCATGTGAAATCGTCCCCGGCGATACCCATCAACATACATACGCTACGGAATGGAGCACGTCCGAAACGGAGCATTGGCACGTTGCCACTTGCGAGCATACGACGGAAGTATCCGACCGCGCTCCGCACGACTTCAATGTCGAAGTGACACGTGTCGCTACGGCTACCGAGCCGGGTGAAGCGGTGCGCACATGTAAGGTTTGCGGCTTCTCCAAGACGGAAACGTTGAACTATGCCGAACATCAACATATCATCGGTTGGGATCGTACTCGCGCCGAACACACGCAAAAGTACATTTGCTGCGACAAAGAGATTACAAATCCGCAACATGGCGAGCATACATATAACGACGGCGCAATCTGCACCGTTTGCGGCAAGTACTCCGTGGTGGAGGACGCACGCGAAAAGCTTAACAAAGGTTTGTTCAGTTACACCCTTGTCGTGGAAAACATCGACTTGCCCCTTACAGCCATCAGCGAAGATAACGACAATGACATTACGATAAACAGTGGCGCATTTAAGCTTGGTCTGGACGAAAACTGCATGTTGACGCTGGTGGGTACATTCAGCGGTACCGTCAGCGAGTACATCGAAGTTGTCGCCGAGAAAAAAGACAAAGTTACAAGTGACATAAGCGGCACATTGATTGTTGACAACAACAAGGTGTACGTTGTTGCAAAGTCTACCGAAGGCGCAATACGCTGGGAAAAATACACAAGCGGTAGCGATTATTTTGCTACCGTAGGGGCGGATCCTGTCGAATTGTACGCGGTTTACGACATTAACAAACAACTAGCCAACCTGGGGGTAGACGACTTTACAAGTATTGTCAACAAAGTGCTTGACGTTGCCTACGACAACGGCGACGGAATCAAATCTATTGTAGACGCTATACTGTCCGTTGACACCGGCGACAGTTTCGACAAGTGGTTTGTCAAGGGCGACAACGGCGTGTATACGCTCAATTTCGGCGTAATCAACGACTTCAACGACAGAGTAAAAGACATGACGTTTGGGGACTTGCTTACCAATCTGTTGGGTGAAAACTATGATGTTGCAATCGAAACCATCGTCAAGAGCGTGCTTAACATGACGGTTGGCGACATGCTCGATTTTCTTAAACAACAAGGCGTCGATATCTACGAAATCAACAACAAGATCAACGAACTTATTGCCAAGTACTACCCGGGCGAAGAAAAAAGCATCGAAGAGATTTTGTCTGCCAAGGGGGTACAAATTCCCGACGGAGTTTTGTTTGCCGACTTTATCGACAACAAAATTGTACGAGCATACACTGTTATTAAAATCATCAACATGATCGGCAAAGCTACTGCCGAAGAAGGTACTACGTGGACCGACCTTACGGTAGAAAACGTCGTTACTACCGTCAAGAACATTGTGGAAACCTTTGCTCCGCAAAAGATATACGACGTTGTCGGTAAGTTGCTTACAAAGTTGTTGTCCGCCGCAGGAGTTGAGAACACTACGATTACCGGTAATACCGTGTATACTCTGCTTGACGAAATCGGCTCTTTCCTTACCGATTGCGTACATGTCGGCGTAACGCTGGACAAGGGCAAGCTGGTTGGCATGACCTTGGAAGTTTCCTACAAACAACCTGCGGAAGAACCTGCAACAGGCGATACCGACGCCGGCGCAACCGACGGAAGCGAAGGTGGCGAAACGACCGCCGAACCCGACTCTGTTGGAGAAACGGTCACCATGATTCTTGCTCAAGCGCGCGTTGCTTTGGGTAATATTACCATCAAACTCGGTCTTGGTAACGCCGACGTCGGTGTAAACGTCGAAGATACGCTTGCCGAGATTGACGCAAACGTAAAGACCGCCACACCCGCAAACGACAAGTTGAAGGCTATTCTTGAAGGAAAAGGATTTACAAACGTCGAGATTACCCAAAAGGACGGCAGAGATTACTTTACGGCAATTGTAAACGAAACCGATTCCTACTACGATTTGAAGAAAGACGACAACGGCAACAACTATTTGCAATACTCTGTACGTCTTAAAATCGGTGCATACAAAGACGATATCTTTGCCGCTGTCAACTACTACGACAGATGTGGCAAAAACTTTGTCGCTTACGTCGAAACTGCGTTTGAAGTGACAGAAATTACCGACGTAAGGTATTTCTGGCAACAAACCGGAGTAGACTTGACGGAAGAAGAAATTACCGCTCTTCGCCAGCAGTATGCGAC
>CAKQXG010000149.1 GCA_934281515.1 uncultured Clostridia bacterium
CCTAAGGTCATTAGAAAATATTTTTGAGCCTATAGTCTCAAAAATAATAATTTATAAAATAATTGCCAAAATAAAAAAACCTTTCAACAAAATGCCGTAAAACACTGTTATTCCGCACAAAAGTGTGGTACAATAGTCGCATGGGTAGAATAATGGCATTGGACGTCGGCGACGTCCGTATCGGGGTTGCGGTCTCCGACCTGATGGGAATAATAGCAAATCCGCTTGAAACATACACGCGCAAAGGTGACGTTTGCAAGGACGTAGACTACATTGTTGCGCTTGCCAAATCGCACGAAGTGTCGCTGTTTGTTTCGGGCTTGCCGCTGGGACTGGACGGTCGGGAAAACGACCAGACACGCAAAACGCGTGAGTTTGTCGACGCACTTACCGCCGCAACGGACATTCCCGTCAAGTTTATGGACGAACGCTTTACCACTTTGTCTGCCGAACGTGTACTGATACAAGGTAACGTGCGTAGAGAAAACCGCAAAAAGGTAATCGACAAGGTTGCCGCCACGATAATTTTGCAAAACTACTTGGACAGTAAAAGATGAATAACAGGAGGTAACTACTATGTCCGAAGAAAACAAGAACCTGCACGAGCATGACCACGATTGCGATTGTGGCTGCTGCGACCACGATCATGACATGGATTGCGATTGCGGTTGCGAAGACGATGTTGTGATGCTGCAAGACGAAGAAGGCAACGACATTGCTTTTCACTTTGTAACCACAATGGAACACGAAGGCAAAAACTATGTTTATCTGCAAGCTGCCGACGATGACGGCGACGACGGTATGGTAATCGAAATCTTCGAGCTTGAATCCGTAGAAGAGGACGGCGAAGCATACGACCGCTTGTTCCCCGTGGAAGACGACCTGTACGAGATTTTGTACAACAAGCTTCTTGAGGAAGTTCAACGCCAGGCAACCGAAGAGGACGCAGAGTAACGGCATAACCGACTGCATGTTCATGTGTTTTGTCGACATTAGCCTGTCGTGCCGTTTCAAACGGTGTTTCGGCGTTGTCGCACGCAAAAAGATTGCCCGACGCAAAACGCTTAACCGAAACACACTAAACACACAAAAACAGCCCTTGTCTTTACCGACAGGGGCTGTTTGCTTTGTCCAAGACGTTTTGCGACGTCTTTTTTTATTTTATATTCGCGGTAAGATACTTGTACAATTCTTCTTCAAAAGCGTTGTGCAAGCCTGCTTTTTCAAGCATGGTGTTGTAGTCGGTGCTGTCCGTCTTAAACAACGTCAGGTAGGCGTTTTTGGCCACGTCAAGACCGCCGTCGGTTGCGGCAACCGCCTTGGCATAGATTTCAATCGACGGTAGTGCGCTCATTGCATAGCTGATGTAGTATGCCGCGCTGTCGAAGCAAACGTCAATCCAGTAGCTTTCGTTGCTTCCCGAGATGCCGTACTTCTCGCAAATCTCGTTGTAGATATTCTGGTAGTTGTTTGCGTTTACGTCTTTGCCGTTGTACTTTCCGCTGTATGCCGCTTGCTCGAATTCGTCCACGGCGGTCGCCGACAGTATCGTTTCGAGTATGTTGGTAAGTTGGTTGTACTTCAACGCTTCGTATCCGATTGTGGCATTGTTGTTGTTTGCCAACCATGCCAAAAACAGCATCTCGTTGCCTTGTGATTGCGTTTCGCAAAAGTCCATTGATATGTCGGCGTTGTTATTGACCGACTCGTAGTAGTGGCCGAACTCGTGTACAAAGGTAAAGCCGCTGGCGTAGTAGTAGTTGTCATCTTCGCCGATGTTTGCGTAGTTTTCGGTGCAGAAGTAAAGTATAGGTTTCTCTACTTCGTAGATGTAGTAGGTAAATGCGCCGTCGGTGCTGCCCGTAAAGTAGTTGCCCGTCATAAACAAGTCTTCCACGGCATTGACGAATGTTGCGCCGCTGTTGTTGCTGTCAAGATACTTGAAGTAGTCGGCTATCGATTGAATTGCCGCTTTCACATCGTTAAACGAGCTGCTGCTTTGTTTTGCAAACAAGTTGTCGGACAGCAAACCTTCCACAAGCGACCAATCGGCGTCGGTGCCGTTGTTTTTTAAAGCGGTGGACTTTGTGTCGAGCTTTTGCGAAATTGTTTCGTACAGCGGTTTGATGTACTTCAACACAAGTGCGCTCATTGCTTTGGTTTGTTCGGGCGTGTAGTCGCGACCGTAGTCGTTGGCGTAGGAGTACGTCATAAATCCGTTTGCGCCGTAACCGTACTTTTCCGCAAGCAAATTGTTTTGAGTAACAAGACGTTGATACAATGCTTCGAATGTGGCAGTGTTTGCGCCTTGTTTTTGTGCGGTGTTGTACTCCGACATGATTTTGTTGATTTCGTTGTTGATGTCGGCAATGCCTTCGGCTCCGCTTGTGCTTTGGGCAAGCTCTCTTTCCCATTCCTGCGTATGCCGGTTAAGTTCGGTTTTAAGACTGTTGTTAGAACCGTTGAGTATGGTTGCGATAAGCGACATATATTTGTCGTTGAGATTGTTGTAGTACTCGTTGCTTGTGTCGTAGTCGTCGTAGTTGCCGCTGACGTAGCTCAGCACTTCGGCAATTTGGTTTTGGTAGTACACATTGTAAACTCCCTGTGCAAGTGTGTCAAACTTGTTGTAGAAAGTGTTGACGTTTACGCCCGACTTGCTTACGTTTTCCGCCAGCCAATCGTATGTTTCAAGGTATCCGTCGACATCGCTTTTGGTAAGGGTGTACTTAAACTTGTTTGCAAACGTGCCATCGGCAGTCTTGCGGCCGATTACGTTGCAACCTTCGTCGGCGCATTTGTCGTAGGTAAAGTAACTAGGGAAGTTGTGTCCCGAAGGGTCGGGTTCTGTCGAGCCGCCGCTGCTTGCCGAAACTATTACGGGATTGATGTATTCGCCTGCCTGTTCGTCTACGGTGTAGTAGGACATTATCAATTCGGCAGGGTTTTCGCCGTCCTTGTAGTTCATTATGTATCCGTACAGCACAACTGTGTCACCCTCGGCAAGATCGGAGTATTCGGTCATGTCGAAGTACTCGACAAACAGGTAGTCTTGCAAATTTTCGTCGGTGGGGTCGGCGTCAAATGCGGCTATGTACATGTAGCTGTAATATCCGTCTGTATCTTCGTATGCATCTATGCCCCAAATGATTTTGCCCGTTACATACACTGCCTTGCTGCTAAAGTCGTTTACGCCAAGACTTGCAAATGCGGTCAACGCTTCGGCAACGGTGTAAGCGGTGTCGATGGTTTTGCCGTCGTTGACGGGTTGCGGATTCGGATTGTCGCCGCCGTCAATCTTGGTGGCAGGCAAAACGGCGGTCTTTGTAGAACCGTCGCTCATAACAAATTCCAACACCCATTGTTGCTTGGTGTTATCATTCGGCATGTCGGTCAGTTTGGGCGCGTTGAGCGACAAAATCGTCAAGCCGTCACTGCGCACGGTGTCGAGCAGTTTGTTAAACTCTTCCTGCGACACAAGCACATAACCTTTGTCGGTCACAACCGATTTGTAAGTCGCGTACAATTTGGCGTCCGTGACGTCGTTCTCGCCGAAGTCGCCCAGCGCGCATGCCGACAGCAATGTGGCGACAAACACGACAAGCAACATCAGAGTCAACAATGTTTTGGTTTGCTTTTTCATATTCTTCTCCTTTGGAGTATTGTCTAAAATGCGGCTCAAGTCAGGGGCGACAAGTGCCGACGTTTTCAGTTAAACTTCCGCAATACCTGCGGAATATATTATTTTATCAAATCAAAGCGATTTTTGCAAGCAGTATTTCGCAAATTGCCCGATTTGTCAAGTAACGTTTCAAGTAAATATATTACAATGGATAACTTAAAAGAATG
>CAKQXG010000150.1 GCA_934281515.1 uncultured Clostridia bacterium
ATGACAACGGCGACGATACGTCTGCCGACGACAGTCACGGCGGCAGAGTGATGCTCGAGGACGTTTTTGACACGTTGAGAGCAAGCCTTGCCGACGGCACGGGACCATCGGCAGACAACAACGGCGGTGCGTCGATAGGCGGCAACGCCAACACCAACACGACAAACGGCAATGACGACGCTGTCAAAAAGGTGCTGACGGACATCGACAACCTTATCAGTGGCGAACAGTTTAAGGCGTTTGCCCACGAGACTGCTTTAATGGCGCCCAAACTTATTCGCGACAAAATGGAAACGGTGTTTTTCCAACAACGTTTGTTGCTGTCCATCAACGACGGTTACGGACTTGGCGACTATCTCAAACACTATGCCGCGTTGCTGTCGGTGACGGGACTGCGCAAGATACACAGCTCCATCGTGACGGAAAAGTTGTCTCGCCCCAAACCCAACACCGAGGATCCGCGCACGGCATTGCTCGACAGGCTGTCAGGTACCAAGGACAACCAGATTGTGTGTATCGACATCAGCGACTGGATGAACGACGTCAAATCGTTGGAGTTCAGAGAGTTTTTGGTTGACCTTGCCGAAGCCAAGAAGAACGGCATTGTGCTGTTCCGCGTGCCATTTATCGACAAGGAAGTGTTGGACAAGATTTCTCTTGCGCTGAACGACACTATGTTTATACGCGAAATGTCTTTCCCGCCCTTTTCCAACGAAGAAATCGGCAGGTATGCCGACGTGGAAGTGGGTAAGTTCGGTTTCTCCATGGATGAAAAGGCGTGGGACGGATTTTTCCGCCGTATTCGTCAGGAAAGCAGTGACGGCAAGTTTTACGGCATAGACACCATACGCAAGGTTGTCGCCGAGATACTGTACAACAAGCAGTTGTCAAACGCACAGACGAACGCCGACGACAAGATTATACGCGCCGACGATACCGAGCGGTTGTGCAACAAAGAGTTGTTTGACAACCTTAGCGGCATGGAAATGCTTGATAAACTTGTCGGTACGGAACAAATCAAACAGCGTGTGTTGGAAATTGTGTCGCAAATCGAGCTTGCACGGCAAAATCCCGCGCTGGGGCAACCTGCATTGCACATGCGCTTTGTCGGCAACCCCGGTACTGGCAAAACGACCATTGCACGGATAATCGGCAAAATTTTGAAGGAAAAGGGTGTGTTGCGTATCGGCGAATTCCACGAGCAATCGGGACGTGACTTCTGCGGAAGGTACATCGGCGAAACCGCGCCCAAAACATTGAGTTTGTGCCGCGCGGCGTACGGATCGGTGCTGTTTATCGACGAGGCATACTCGCTGTACCGCGGCGACGACGACACGCGCGACTTCGGCAGAGAAGCGTTGGATACGCTGATTGCCGAAATGGAAAATCACCGCAACGACTTTGTTGTCATCATGGCAGGGTACACCGACGATATCAATCGCATGATGAAGGGCAATTCGGGTCTGGAAAGTCGTATGCCCTACGTGGTGGAGTTTCCCAACTTTACCAAGGAACAATTGTACAAGATTTTTGAATCTATGGTTACGGAAAAGTTGGAGTACGAGCAGGCAATGCTTGACGACGCACGCAAGTACTTCGACGCGCTTGACGACAACTACATTGCAAGCAAGGAGTTTAGCAACGCGCGTTTCGTGCGCAACCTGTACGAGCGTGTTTGTGCCAAGGCGGCAATGCGTTGCCAACTTGACGGCGGCAAAAAAATCGTGCTTACGCAAGAGGATTTTGCCCGCAGTATCAACGACAAGGAATTTGCTTCACTCAACCAAAAGAAGCGCGGTATCGGCTTCGGACAATAATCAGGGAGAACGTAACAATGTTGGCATTGGTGGTACTCGGAAACAGAATGAACGACGACGGCACATTGACTTGTCTTGCGGAACGTCGCTTGCAAGCGGCGGTGCGACTGGACAAAGCGTTTGCTCCGCAGTACATCATCCTGTCGGGCGGATTGGCTAACCCCACGGCAGGGCGCACGGAGGCTTCGGCAATGGCAGCAAGACTAGTCGAACTCGGCGTAGACAGGGCGAAATTGGTGTCGGAGGACAAGTCGCTGACTACCAAGGAAAATGCACTTTTCACACTGCCCGTTGCGGCAGGTCTGGGTGTGACCGAACTGGTGGTGGTGACGAGTAACGAGCATATGAGCCGTAACTTTCTCAATCCTATCAAGCTGTTTGCCAAGGCGGCAAAGGCTTATCCGTCAATACAAATCCGCGCGTATTCGGAATGATTATTTTGCAAAAAATCTGTCACAACGGCTCAACTATGGTGAAAAAACGCGTTTTGTAGAATACTATCACAGACATAGTATATCGGAAAATGCTGTGAATTGCTCTAAATTACCACAAACTGTTCCGAATTGGCCCAAATTGCCGTTTTGCCGATGTTTCGGAAAAAAAGTGTTGTGGTGTAGAACTTGCATGGCACAAAAAATGTTTTCGCCTCGTGCAGAAGTGTACAAACGGGAAAACACTGCAAGTTGTTTTGTCTTTTACGCTTGTGGAGCGTTTTATGTTGAAACTTGAAATCGAACTGGATTTGAATATTTTGAAGTGGATGGACTACGACTGCGACAGAGTGGCAAAGTTTATGACCAAAGTGACAAAACACGTCGGACTTGTCGAGGAGATAAACGAGAACGGATACTTTTTGTACCAAGGTCCGGGATTGAATACAGACCTTGCGCACATTGCTACGATTTGCGACGCGTTGAAAAACTACGATTGGTTTAAGGCGAGTTGCAAAAAGCTTAATTTACTTGACAACGCTTTTTCCGACGACGGCTCTTTTTACGTCGAGGGCGACTGGATCAAAACTTACAAAGAGTTTGGTGCATGGTAATGCTTTGCGCTTTGTACATCTTGTTCCCGTGCATTGTTTGATGTGTTCTGAATCGGGTTGACGAACTAGCATGTTCAACCCGGTGTATATCCTAAATATCGATGTCGTCGGCGTGTTTCCGCCTGACGTCAATGCAAAAGGTCGACTGCTCCTGTTTGTGTGCAGTCGACCTTTTTTTGTTAAGTATTCGTGGAACGGTAAAACCCGATTGGCCGTATCAGTAATTGTTTTCTTATACGTGTCCGAGAGCCGGCAGCAGGTTGATTGCGACCATGCAGAAAATCATCAACGACAGTGCGTCGACAATGGTGGTGATTACGGGACTTGCCACGACGGCAGGGTCAAGTTTCAACGTCTTGGCAAGCAGGGGCATCATGCAACCGACAGTCTTGGCAATTACGATTGTTGCAAACAGCGACAGCGAAATGACAAGACACAGTTGCCACGTGTAGTTGTAACCGAAGATCAGGTTGTCGATGAGCATCAGTTTGCCGAAACATGCGGCGGCAAGTACAAAGGCAAGCAATATGCCTACGCGTATTTCTTTCCACAGTACTTTCAGTACGTCGCGCGGATGTACTTCATCCAACGCCAAACCGCGGATGATGGTAACCGACGCCTGGCTTCCTGCGTTGCCGCCGGTATCCATCAGCATGGGTACGCAAGCAAACAGCAGTGTAGACAGTGCGTTAAGTTTGGCTTCGAATGCATTGATGATAAGTCCCGTAAAGGTTGCCGACACCATCAATATCAACAGCCAGGGCACGCGCGACTTCCATATTTGCCACACGCTTTGTTCCAGATAAGGCTCGTCGGTGGGGGTCACTGCCGCCATAAGCGAAATATCTTCGGTAGCTTCGTCCTGCATAACGTCGATGATGTCGTCGACGGTGATTATTCCTACAATGCGTTGTTCGGTGTCCA
>CAKQXG010000151.1 GCA_934281515.1 uncultured Clostridia bacterium
TGAACATCGGTTACTTCTTCAGACATACTCACCCTATGCGCCCGACAAAACGTTGCCGAACGAAATTTGAAAAAAAAATAGCCGACGGGATAATACGAGTACATGCACTCCACGTCGACAAAGGCAATTATATCACCGTTTACGCCCAAACGCAACAGTTTTTTAATCAATCGTTAAAAACAAAACACAACTCTACAATACAGCTAAACGTTCGGACATAAAAAGACGGCTGTCGTAAGAAAGAATACTTTCCCATCAACAGCCGTTTCGTCGTCAGAAACCGAGTTTTGCTGCGAAATTTTACATTTTACGCCATTACGTTGTCCAGCCAATCGGCAACGTCTTTGTAGACGTCGGCTTTGCATATCTCGTTGAGTATCTCGTGTCGGGCATCCTTGTACAGTTTGGTCTGCACGTTTGACACATGCACGGTGTCGGCGTACCACTTGGCAAGTTTAACGACGCCCTTGCCGTAGTTGCCTACAGGGTCTTCTTCGCCTGCAACAAGCAAAATGGGCTTGGTTGTGTCAATACCTGCGTAGTACTCCTTTTTGTACAACTTGGCAACGCCTTCCATAAACGTGCGGTAGAAGTTTGCGGAACACACGTAGGAACAAAACGGATCGGCATTGTACTTGTCTACCTCGGCACGGTCACGATTGAGCCATGCGTTTGCGCCCTCTCCCTTGAAGTGTTTGTCGTAGGGCTTGAAACTGAGGTCGGCAATTAACGTAGCCGTGTGGCGTGCGCCCCGATGACGACACATGCTGCGAGCAATGTACTTGCACAACGTGTACGCGGCCCCCTTGATGTAGTTGCTGCCAAACAGCACAAAACCCTTGACGTCGGGATGTTCTTCTACAACCGCCTGCGTAACAAAACTACCGTAGCTGTGCCCTGCCATAAACATCGGCAAACCGTATTTGTTGCGGCAGTAGTCCAACACAGCAAGTTGATCCTTGACGTTGTTGGTAAACATATCGCCGTCCTCGTAGCCAAGACTGTCTTTTTCGGCGGTGTTGCCGTGTCCGCGGTGGTCGTTCATCACCACGATGTAGCCGCGGCTGTTGAGATACTGCGCAAAGTCGTCGTAACGCGCCGAGTGCTCCACCATGCCGTGAGCAATCTTGACAATTGCCTTGGGGTTTGCCACTTCGTCCCAAGTGTACAAAGCGATTTTTCGTCCGTCATGACTGACAAATTCCGTTTGTTTAAACATTTTTTACCTCGATTGATTGATATGCTGAGCCGTAAATATAGTCAAAACATCACTTACTCAAAGTTTTCGGAAAGGGGTGCGGGGAGAACACCTTTTGCAAAAGGGTTCTCACCGCAAAACTTCCAAAAATACTTTCAAAAACTTTTTCAAAAACTATCTTACGTGCTTTATGCAGTGGCGAGGGCAGTTGTCCAGACATTGTTCGCAACCCGTACACTTGCCGTAATCGATGACGGGTACATTGCCGACAAGTTGTATTGCCTGCGACGGACAAACGCGCTGACACTTGCCGCAGGAAATACACCCTGCCTCGCATACGTTCATCACGTCCTTGCCCCTACAAGTGCTGCTGCACGCAACATACACCTTGGCGGATACGGGTATGCGCTTGATGATGCTTTTGGGACATGTTTTGATACACAAACCGCAACTACGACACAAGTCGGGATCTATATGCGCGTAGCCGTCGTAACACTCGATGCACAAATACGGACACACGTCCACGCAACTTCCGCTGCCCATACATCCTTCGGCGCACGCTTTGCGACCGCCGGCAAGCATGTTTTGATTGACGCAGTTGCCGTAGCCTTGGTAAGCGTACTTATCCTTGCACTTGTTGCCGCCACAGCACGCCACAACGGCAATTGTTGGTTCGACCGCGCCGTCGTTGTGTATACCTAGGATATTGGATATTTCTACCTTGTGTTCGGCAGATGTCTGACCGCAAGCGTCGAGAGTGGCGGTACCGTCGACAAGCGCCTTGGCGTAGCCGCTGCAACCCGGATATCCGCACGCACCGCAGTTTGCGCCTGCAAGCAACTCGGTCACCTCGCCTATACGAGGATCCTCCTTGACGGTACACACTCGACTGATAAGCAAAATGCACACGCCCAAAACAAGCGCAACGCCCACCATTATGCCGACGGCAATAGCCATCGACATCCAATTGATTGTTGCAAATAGTAGTAAATTAGTCATAGATGTTCTCCGTTGCCGACATTGCATAGCGGCTTACCGCAACTTTCGTCGGGGCACGCATTACATTGTCGCTTTGTACTAAATCAGCGTAAACACGTAAAACGCCATAGCCATAAAGCACGCCGTAATCATGGTGATAGGGAAGCCTTTAAGGCACTTGGGAATGTTAAGTTTGTCCACCTTTTGGCGTAACCCTGCTAGCAGTACGATAGCCAGTGTAAAGCCAAGTCCGTAAAACAAGCCCGACAGTACTGCGCCGCCCAAACCGACGTTCATTGCCACGCCCGTGGGAGTTGTCGTGTACCCGATTACGCTTTCGGCAATGCCGAGTATTGCGCAGTTGGTAGTTACAAGGGGCAAATAAATCCCCAATGCCGAGTACAAACCGGGGCTAAACTTTTTGAGTAGCATTTCCAACATTTGTACCAAAGCAGCAATCACCAGGATAAACAAAATGATTTCAAGGTATTCCAAGCCAAGCGGAACAAGCACATAGACATACAACGGATAGGTGGTAACCGTGGTAAGCACCATAACGGCGGTTACGGCAAGTCCCATACCTAGTGCGGAATCTATCTTTTTGGATACGCCGAGGAAAGGACAAATACCCAAAAACTGCACCAAAACAAAGTTGTTTGCAAACAACCCGGCAACGATGATTGCCATTACGTCGATGGACGTAGGAAAGGTGACATTGACGGCAGAAAGCATTGCTAGCATGTTGCGCCCTCCTTTGCCGAAGCGACCGTTTGCGCCGTGTTTTTGACAGCGTTACGGTGTTTGATCTTGCGTTCTACGGCGTTGCCGACGGCGGTAAACACTGCGATAAACAAACCGTAGGTAAGAAATGCGCCCGCCGACGAACCGAAGAAACCTATACCGAATTTGTCACCGTACACCACTTGACCCGTAAGCTCGTCTTTTACAACGTTGCCTGCCGCGTCAAGCAAAGGTTGAGCCTTCCACACATCGACACCGAACACGCTGCCAAAGGCAAGTATCTCACGGAAGCAACCCATAAGGGTAAGCGCAAGGGTAAAGCCGATACCCATAAACAATCCGTCAAATGCGCTGTCCACAACGGGATTGTGACTGGCAAAACTTTCGGCGCGCCCGAGAATTATACAGTTTACTACGATAAGCGGCAGGTATACGCCCAAACTGTCGTAAAGGTCGGGCATGTACGCTTCCATAATCATACGCACTACCGTAACAAAGGTTGCGATGATTACGATAAAGCAAGGAATACGCACCTTGTCGGGAATGACGTTTCGCAATGCGGAAATGATGATGTTGCTGCAAATAAGCACAAACGTGACGGCAAGCCCCATGCCAAGACAACTTGTCGCAGCCGTTGTAAGCGCAAGAGTCGGACATGTACCCAACACCAATCTAAAAGTGGGGTTTTGTCTGACCACGCCGTCCAGTGCCAAATCTTTTATTTTGTTTTTCACTGTAAAACCTCCCCGCTTGCCGCAAACAAATGATGATTGGCGTTGTACACCGCAACGTTTCTTGCGTTGTTTATAG
>CAKQXG010000152.1 GCA_934281515.1 uncultured Clostridia bacterium
CGTTCTTCATTGACAATGATACTCAATGCGTCACACACTTCGCCGTTAAGCAGTATGTCCATGCGCACAAGTTTGCCCGTGCGATATCCGTCAATTTCGTAGTCAAGGCTGGCGTAACCGCGAGTACGGGACTTCAACGTGTCAAAAAAGTTGTAGATTATTTCGTTCAGCGGTATTTCGTAGGTCAATTTTACGCGACGGGTGTCAAGGTAGGTCATATCGACAAACACACCCCGTTTGTCCTGACACAAGCCCATTACATCGCCTACATACTCGGGCGGAGTAAACACTTCGGCGTGTACAATCGGTTCTTCGATGTGTTCGATACTTGCCACGGGCGGCAACTTGGTCGGGTTGTCGATCATTTCTTCCGTGCCGTCTGTCAGGCACACCTTGTAGCTGACGCTGGGCGCAGTGGTCACAAGATCCAGATCAAATTCGCGTTCCAGACGTTCCTGTATAATTTCCATGTGCAACAATCCGAGGAAACCGCAACGGAATCCGAACCCCAACGCAACCGACGTGTCAGGCTCGTACATCAACGACGCGTCGTTAAGTTTCAGCTTTTCCAATGCGTCCTTGAGGTCATTGTACTTGCTGCCATCGGCAGGGAAGATACCGCAAAAGACCATCGGTTTTACTTCTTTGTAGCCGTGCAAGGGTTGGGCACAAGGCATGTTTGCATTGGTCAGCGTGTCGCCGACCTTGGTGTCGCACACGGTCTTGATACTTGCACACACGTAGCCTACGTCGCCTGCCGACAAACAGGGCGCGGCAACCATCTGCGGCTCGAAGTAGCCGACTTCGGTTACGTCAAAAGTCTTGCCCGCCGTCTCGAACATCTTGATTGTGTCGCCGACCTTAACGCTACCGTCCACCACGCGCACAAAAATAATTACGCCCTTGTAATTGTCGTATTGGCAGTCGAAAATCAACGCTTTAAGCGGTTGTCCGGCATTACCGCGCGGCGCAGGCACAAGGTCGACGACAGCGTCAAGCACGTCGGTGATGTTGAGTCCTTCCTTGGCAGACACCAGCGGCGAGTTTGTTGTGTCAAGCCCGATCGTGTCTTCGATCTCGTGCTTGGCGGCGTCGATGTCCGCGCTCGGCAGATCGATTTTGTTGATAACAGGGATGATTTCAAGGTCATTTTCCAACGCCAGGTAGCAGTTGGCAAGAGTTTGCGCCTCTACTCCCTGCGACGCGTCCACCACAAGCAATGCGCCCTCGCATGCGGCAAGGCTGCGCGACACTTCGTAGTTGAAGTCAACGTGCCCGGGAGTGTCGATAAGGTTAAGGACATACTCAACGCCGTCCTTGGTGTACTTCATGCGGACGGGAGTCAGCTTGATGGTAATGCCGCGTTCGCGCTCTATGTCCATGCTGTCCAGTAATTGCGCTTCCATATCGCGTTTGGCAACGGTACCCGTCACTTCCATCAGTCGGTCGGCAAGGGTACTTTTGCCGTGGTCGATGTGGGCTATTATGCAAAAATTGCGAGTATTTTGTTGAGACACGTACTCTACTCCTTTTATGTGTTTTAGCTGTTGTTAGTTCAAGTCGACGCGCACTTCCGAAATAAAAATATTATTTCGCAGGCGACAATGTATCTTCTGCGATTGTCCGTTCTCGTTGAGATGATACAAAGGCGGCAAATACGTAAGCGAACAAATTGTTGCTTGTAAACTGCTGTCGGCAGACAGGGGCAAAACCGTTTTGAATTCTCGTTTAACGACCGGGATTTTGCCGCGGATACATTTTCACATATGCATTATAACGTAAAATCCGTAATTTGTCCACAAACTTTCGATTTTTTACTCGCTTACTGTTGCAAAATTTTGTAATTAAATATATAATTTATATGTGTTTTTATATCCATTTACAAATTGTTCGGTGCAAAACGCTTTGCCCGAACAATTTGCAAAAATGTTTAACGGAGGTTAGTACCTTATGATACGTCAGGACTACAAATGGCTTACGGAAATATTTGTCGCGCACCGCGGCTTGTTTGACAACAACAACGGTATACCCGAAAACAGTCTGCCTGCATTCAATCGCGCTCGTGAGCACGGCTTCGGTATCGAGACCGATGTGCAAATGAGCAAGGACGGTATTCTTGTCGTTTTCCACGACGACACGCTCGACCGCATGACGGGCGTACACGGCAAACTGGTCGACTACAACTTTGACGAATTGCGACGGATGCGACTGCTCGGCACCGATTGTCAAATACCTACGTTTGAAGAGTTTCTGCAAGCGGCAGGCGGAGTAAACCTGATTGTCGAAATCAAGGCTCACGGCAAACCCGGCGAAGTTGAACAAAAGACTCGCGACGCACTACTGTCCTACAACGGCAACTACTGCATAGAAAGTTTCGACCCGTTCATCGTGCGTTGGTTCAAAGTCAACGCGCCCGAGGTTATCCGCGGTCAACTGTCCTGCGACCACAAGGGTAGCGCACTGTCGTCGTTCAAGCGTTGGATTGCCGCCAATCTGAAACTATGCAATTGGAACGGCAGTCAGTTTATCGCGTACGACGTCAATACGCTTGCCAATGTCAAAGCCGTTGCCGGGTACGCAAAGAAAATTCCCATTGTTGCCTGGACTGTCAAGAGTCAGCAACAGTACGAAGCGGCAAAACCCTACATCGACAACATGATTTTCGACAGTTTTGTTCCCGACGAACAATCGATTGAAGAACAGAAACAACGCAACAAATAAATCGCTACGTCAACAAGCGGCTTTGTCCGCAAAAAATAAGGAGATTGAATTATGAGCAAAGTAATAGCATTTATCCTTGGCATGGTGTTCGGGCTGTTGGTAGTACTCGGCGCCGTGGCGGCATGTATCTTTGTCGTTACACCTGACATGGTTACCAACAATCAGGCAGGCAACTACATGGGCGACTTCTCCAAAGAGTCGTTGTTTGGCATGTACAACAAGATCACGCAAATGTACAAAGATTCCGTAGGCAACTTCTACCGTTACAAGACAGACGCCGACGGTAACTTTGTGCTGGACGAAAACGGGCGCAAACAAATCGAACAATGCACCGAATCCGAAGGTCAACTGCTGACCCTTGGTATGTTTTGCGCAACGACGGGCATCGACCTTGACAAGATTGTAAACACGCAACTGCCGTCAAGCGTATATGACGTACCTATGTTGGAGTACTTCAACGGTAGCGACGGCATAAACAAGGCTTTGAAACAAATCAAAGTCAGCACCATTCCCGACATCGTCAATTTGTTTGCCAAAACCGACGAAAACGGCAACAAGATTGTTTCCAACGAAGCAATTGCCAAACTCGGCGACTACTCTGTCTACGACCTTATGGACAGTGAAAAGGGCGTTACCACGGTATTCGGCGACGTACTCCTGATCGACCTGTTGCCCAAGGTTTTTCCTTCCGAACAGAGCGACGACAATCAATTGATGTATGCGCTGGGACTTACGTCTATCGGCGGTTTGTACGGTTCTCTCAAACAAGGCAACATTTTTGCGCAGTTGAAGGAAGGCGGCGCACTCGAAGAAGTAGGCAATCTGCCCTTGACGACCTTTTTTGCCGACAACTCTACGCTGGCGGATATTTTCGGCGATACGAAGATTTCCGCACTGATAGACGACAACGGCAAGATTACCGCCGACGAAATCATGGCCAATCTCAAAGTAGGCAACCTACTAGGCTACACC
>CAKQXG010000153.1 GCA_934281515.1 uncultured Clostridia bacterium
AACCTACTGCGTGCGTGTTGCTATACCTGTCGAGACGGTGGAAGCCTACGTGGGCAAAACCGTGCCGACCTTGCTGTGGGTACTGCTTGCGGCATTGTTGGTGTCGTATGTCGCAAGCGCGCTTATCACAAGCAGTCTTGTGCGCCCGATAAGAGATGTCAAGGACATGTTGGTGGCGGTCAACAACGGTAACTATGTGGCAGTGCCGCAAACGTCGTCCGATCCCGAAGTAAATGCGCTTGTCGACGAGATAAACAACATTAGTCAAACGTTACAACGCAACATGCAAACTATCAAAAGCAGCGAAAACATGCGCAGTGAATTTTTTGCCAACGCGTCGCACGAGCTTAAGACGCCGCTGACGGCGGTCAAAGGGTTCAATGACCTTGTGGGCATGCAGACCGACCAACAATCCGTCAAGGAATTGTCTGCAAAAATCGACGTCGAAGCTACGCGCCTTGTCGCACTGATAAACGATATGCTTGCTCTTGCCAAGCTGGAAGCTTCTGCCGAACCGGTGGACGAACAAACCGACCTCGCGGCGGTGGCAAATGATGTAAAAAACTCTCTTGCTCCTCTTGCCGAACAACAGGGCGTCGCTGTGGAAGTGGTTGGCGGCGGCATGGCAAATGTCGGTACAGAGCATGCTCGCACATTGATAAAAAACTTGACGGAAAATGCTATACGCTACAATTCCGACGGTGGCAAGGTGCAGATAGAAGTTACTGCCGACAGCGCAACGGGTAATACGTCGGTAATCGTTACAGACAACGGCATAGGGATAGAAGAAGAACACCAAGGACACGTTTTTGAACGTTTCTACCGCGTAAACAACTCTCGCTCGCGCGATACAGGCGGTACAGGATTGGGACTTGCCATTGTCAAACACATTGCTTCGCTGTACGGCGCGGACATTACGCTCAAGTCCAAGTACGGCGTAGGCACGACTGTCAAGGTCGTTTTCCACAAAAAATCGACAATTGAAGCGTAATTGTGTGCAAAAACATTTGCCATAAGCTACAAAGTATGGTATTATATCGCTACACTTTTCAATACATCCGTAAGGGAGTAGTTCGCTGAATACAGTTGTCGGTCTACACAATGAGTTACACTCAGGCTCGACATTAAAGAACGAGACTTGCGCCAACATGCTTGGCGAAGGTCTCGTTATTTTTATGCAAGTTAGCCTTGGCGAGCGGCAGTACACTACGCAGTGTTGTGCAATTCGACGCGGTATTTGCGGTTTGTTTTACATGGTTGTATCGACATTAAGGGTGTTGAAAAAAACAATACGTATGTAAATTTTTGTGACAAAATCGTCGAATCGGTCACAACAAGGAGAAAATTATGTGGGAACTTGTCTTGACAAGCCTTGCGCTTGGTGTAGGACTTGCAATGGACGCATGCGCCGTAAGCATGGCAAACGGACTCAACGAGCCGAAGATGTCGATGGGCAAGCACCTTGGCATTGCCGGCATGTTCGGATTTTTCCAGGCGCTTATGCCAATGATCGGATGGGTGTGTGTCAGTACGCTTGTTGAACACTTCAACGCCATTAAGCCGTTTATACCGTATGTGTCGTTGGCGCTGTTGCTTTACGTAGGTATCAACATGTTGGTCGAGGGTATCAAGCACAAGGACGACGAGGAAGAACCGAAAAAATTGACTTTTGTCACGTTGCTGGTGCAGGCTGTCGCCACGTCGATTGACGCATTGAGCACGGGTTTTGCCATGACGGAATTTGTCGACGGCGTATGGCAAGCGTTGTTGTGCGCGGCGCTGATTGCCGCGGTGACGTTTGTTATAAGCTTTGTGGCGGTTGTACTCGGCAAAAAGTTTGGAGACAAACTCGGAGACAAGGCGCAAATTCTCGGTGGCATAGTATTGATTGCAATCGGCATCGAAATCTTTGTCAAGGGCGTGTTTTTCGCGTAGAACCGATCAAAATCATCTCGGTTTTTGTTGGCATAATCTTTGTCTATTTGTCGTGATATGGCTTTATTCTCGGTCGTGACGTCGCTTTTGTCGCGAAAATCGACGGTGGAATTCAGACTAATCTCCTGCTTGATAAAAAGTTTTGCCCAAAATGCAAGCATATTGTTGACAACGGGCAAAAAACAATATATAATGATTAGGCTTGTTGAGAAAGTCAAGCCTAACAGAATATGCTGATGTGGCACAGTAGGTAGCGCACCGCCTTGGTAAGGCGGAGGTCACGGGTCCGAATCCCGTCATCAGCTCCATAAACGGTGTTTTGCAATGCAAAATGCCGTTTTTTTTGCATTTTTGAACATTTTTTGTTGCAATCCGTTGCCTGACTTTCACGATTAAGATAAAAAATCGCCTTTACGAGCGTTTCGTCAAGACGATTATTTTTTTTGTTTAAGCGTTCCGTTTTCTATCACTACTTACCCCAAAGGCGACTTTTGAGTCCTTTTCTCTGCAATGCCTTTTTACAGGAAATCAGTCATCACTTGTCGGGACGATTGTTGTAAGCAAACGACATTTACATTAGACGTGCTATTGAGCGTTTAACTCGGCAAATCCTTTGCCGCAAAAAGTCGGTGATAAGCGGCGGAACCTCCGACGAAAACCATTATTCCTGTTCTGCACCGATTTTTTCGTAGTCAGTGCCTTTTGTTTCCTTAACTTTCAGCATCAGCAGCACCACGGCAACGCCCACGCAGGGGGCGGAAAAAATTAAACATACCAACCAAATGGGGGCAAACAATATGCCGACGTTGACAAAAACAAAGCCGACAGCCATGCCCACGTACACCAGCAAGCCCACCGCGCCGACGATGGACGCGCGGATTTCCGTAGGAACCATTTCGGTAGAGATGATTTCCATATAGTCACGCCCGATCCAATAACCGCCGATATACAATCCGTAGGCAATCCCCACCAAATACGGATTCCAACCGCTGTTTATTGCAATGATAAACACCACAAACGCCGCCAAACACAGCGAGCCGAAAATTGCAACAGTGGTTTTGCGCCCGATTTTGTCGGCAAAAAATCCGCTGATAAACACCGATACGCCGTAAATTACCGGATAGAGAAACATTGCTTTGGTGATATTTTCGGTACTCATTCCACCTTCGGTCATCATCGGCTCGTACATTGTCATTGCTATTATCGCCGCATCGAATATCGTTTTTATGATAACCAACGTGCGCAAATCTTTGTGTTGAAAAATGTACTTTATCGCGTTGATAACGCCGCCCTTTTCGGAGTGCGCTTTCTTTTGTTTTTTGTGTTCCGCTTCTTCGGCGAGACGTTCTTCCAGCGGTCTTGCCAAAAGTGCCGAGCGTTCGTCGATGAACACATCCGTTTCCTTGGCAAAAACCAACACTGCAAGCGAAATTATAAATCCGCAAATTGCCGGGACCAAATACACGTTACGCCACAAAGTTTCGTCGTTGTGCATCATGGTAGCGCGCAAAAGGGGGATAAAAAACGCACCCATTGCACCGATACCTTTAAGTGCGGAGTACACTCTGGCGCGCTTTTGTGAGGGAGCTTCCTCCAAAACGTAGATTATTTGCACGTCGTGGCTCAAAAAGAAGTTAATCGTAAACGTGCCGATTAGAAACATCACGTAGGATGTGCAGGTATAAATAAGCATAAGCCCCGTTGCCATACCCAGCGTGGATATCACAAACAACGGCTTACGTCC
Source organism: uncultured Clostridia bacterium (assembly GCA_934281515.1). Classification (GTDB taxonomy): domain Bacteria; phylum Bacillota; class Clostridia; order Christensenellales; family CAG-314; genus Fimimonas. Next base: position 3,680 of record CAKQXG010000153.1, read on the forward strand.
CCAC
>CAKQXG010000154.1 GCA_934281515.1 uncultured Clostridia bacterium
CTGCAATGTAGCAATGCTAGGGCTTGACAGGTCGTTTTCAAGTTGGCTGATGTACCCCTTTGTCAACTCTGTACGCTGTGCCAATTCTTCCTGCGTAAGGTCTAGTTGTAATCGATACTGTTTGATTTTACTTCCGATTTCTACCATTTTGTTCACCTCGGACAACAAAAAAATGCCCCTATGTCCGTCAACACCTATTTAGAGTACTGCCGCATTTCACGACTCGACCCGTTGCAAGCTTTTCTTGCGAAACACTACTTCGCTTTGCATTGGCCGCATATACAATAAATTTGTGTTGTCGGTGAGCGATTTCGACGTCAATCCTTGCACAATGCACGCGAAAATTGTCGAATTTGCTCGGGCAACGTGGCTATTATACTACCACGATACAGTTATGTCAAACAATTTGATTAAAATTTCTAAACTTTTTTTACAATTCCTAAACTTTTTGTCAAGTGCAGACTGTTTTTCAATAGAGAGCGAGAAGTTGAATTACGTGGCGAGACAACTTAAGAAAAGTTTTCCTTGCCTCATACCACACTGCAAAAACTTGGTATATTTGTGTATACAATAGACATGCCTTTTAAAAATGAAAGAGTATATATATGGTTAAAAAAATTTTTCCAAACCCTGCCAAAATGCTTGCCTTTTACCGCCGTAGTGTTGTACAATATTGACAAGGAGTAGGAGTTATGGACTTGGTTTACGCTACAATCGCATCTGCCAACGCACGTCACACCGACGGCGTTTTGTCCACCCCAATTGTAAAATGACGCTTTGATTTGTTTCAAAGCGTTTTTTGTTACGCCGACGTGAGGTTGCTTGGCACGTCGACGACTCCCACACGCAAGCACATGGAGGAACAATGAACAACGTAACAATCATCAATCACCCGCTTATCAGCCACAAAGTTGCAATTCTCCGCGACAAGAACACCAACACAAAGATGTTTCGTGAATTGGTTGAAGAAATCGCAACCTTGCTTACTTACGAGGCATTCAAGGACATACCCACCAAGGAAGTTGTGGTAGAAACGCCGCTTGAAAAGACAACTCAACGAGTAATTGCCGAAAACACAATCGCTATCATACCAATTTTGCGCGCCGGTCTCGGTATGGTAAACGGCGTACATACGCTGTTCCCTGCCGCCAAGGTCGGGCACATCGGCATGTACCGCGACGAAGAAACCTGCCAACCGCAGGAATACTACTGCAAATTGCCTGCGGACATCGAAAACAAAATCTGCATCGTGCTTGACCCAATGCTTGCAACGGGCGGTAGCGCAATTGCCGCAGTGGAACTGTTGAAGAAAAAGGGCGTGAAACACATCAAATGCATGCACATCATTGCCGCCCCCGAGGGAATCAAAGCACTGCACGAAGCCGAACCCGACGTACAAATCTACTGCGCCGTTGAAGATCGCGAACTGAACGACCACAGTTACATTCTGCCCGGTCTCGGTGACGCCGGTGACAGACTGTTCGGAACAAAATAGTTTTACACCGCTTACAGGCATGACCTACTCCGAAAGAATACGAGAGTTGCGACAAAGCAAGGGACTTAGTCAAATGCAACTCGCCAAAGAATTGAATATCAGTCAGTCAGCGATTGCCAAATGGGAACTAGGCAAAACCGAACCCGGAGCCTCGGCATTGATACTGTTGTCAAAATTCTTCAACGAAACCACCGATTATATCCTTGGTCTGACCGACTGACCACACAGAGCAATAAAGGACTGTTGCGAGAATAAAATTTTCCGCAAAAGTCCTTTTTCGATACAAGAAAAAGGAAGAAGCCGATGTGACTTCTTCCTTTTTTTATTTTCGTACAGTTGTCGGTGAGTTACGCTCTTCTTGCTTCGCCGCCCATCAACACGATCATCTTTACCGCGTCGGCGGAAAATGCGTCGGCAACCACAGTCAGACGTTTGTCAAGTGAACCGCGTGCCAGAATCTTGACAGCAACGTCCTTCTTGCCGACAAGCTTTTTGCTTTGCAAAGCCGCAAGGTCAACAGTGTCTCCGTCGGCAAAGTTTGCCGATATGGTATCGATATTGACAATTGCCTTTCTGCCGCCCTTTGCAATGCGTACAATGTGTTCGGTTTCCACAATCATGTGAGCTGCAGTCTCGTCGGTCATCTCGACCCGCGCTTCGTCCACCGTCACGACTTCACGTACGTGTACTTGTTCGGGCGCAGGTTCGTCAACGACAACTTCCTGCGGCAAATCGGATTGTCCGCTCAACGCGTCGGACACAACAGCGCAAGCCGTTTGTTGTTCGTCGGTTTGTTGTTGCCGATCCAATTCGTCAAGACGTTTCTTTTGTTTGCGCTCCACAATGGTAAACCAAATGAGACAAATACCCAATATTACAAACAGCGCACCGAGACCGATACTTGTCTTGGTTGCGTCGAAAATCAGACTAATCAAGAAATCCATAATTCAGTCCTCCGTCAGATTAGTTTTAGAATACCACACCGACAAAAAAATGTCAACGACAAAAACGCATTTTGTCACGATTTTTTGCATACGTATGTGCAAAAACGCAACATATAGCCGTTATCTTCGACGGGTTGCGACATATCGGCAAGTTGCCAATCGGGCATTTCGTCCAGATCGGGGAAAAACACTTCCGCACCGCCGTCCGCATCCACCTTGGTAACATACGCCGTGTCGCACCACGACAACAATTGTTTGTACACGCCTGCGCCGCCGACAACATACACGTTGTCCGTATCGAAATCTTGCAGCAGCGAGGCAAGTTCGTCCAAACTTTCTACGGTTGTAGTTCCGTCAAACTTGCGTCCCTTGTCGTCAAGTACGATGTTTACCCTGTTGGGTAATGCACCGTTTGGGAAACTCAAAAAGGTATTTGCTCCCATCACAATCACTTTGCCAGTCGTTGTTTGGCGGAAAAACGCCATGTCCTTTTTAAGGCGAAACAACAAATCGTTCTTTTTGCCTATGCCCCAGTTTTTGTCAACTACAACAATAGTCTTCATTTCGCACCTCAGATTGCCACTTCGAACCGCTCGGCAAATGGCTCGTACTCGTAGTCGTCCAAACGGAAGTCATCGACGGTAAAGTCGTAAAAGTTTTTCACCTCGGGATTGATCCAAAACTTCGGCGCGGCATGCGGCGTACCTTGCAACATGCGCTCCACCTGCGGAATGTGCCTGTCATATATGTGAGCGTCGGCAATAACGTGTACCAACTCGCCCGCCTGCAAACCGCTTACCTGCGCCAACATATGCACCAACACGGCGTACTGTACCGTGTTCCAATTGTTTGCAACCGCCATGTCGTTACTGCGTTGGTTTAGTATGGCGTTGAGTTTGCCGTCGGCAACGTTAAACGTAACCGAATATGCGCAAGGGTACAAGTTCATTTCCGCAAGGTCGGCGTGCACGTAGATGTTGGTCATTATGCGACGGCTGGCAGGGTTATGTTTAAGGTCGTACAGCACTCTGTCAACCTGGTCGAAGTCGCCTTCGGGGTAATGATGTTTGACCGCCAATTGGTAACCGTACGCTTTGCCGATACTGCCCGTTTCGTCCGCCCAACTGTCCCAAATATGGCTGTTAAGATCGTGT
>CAKQXG010000155.1 GCA_934281515.1 uncultured Clostridia bacterium
TTGTTACAACAGCCCACACACCGCCGCCCATAACACACTCCTTTTGCTATGCCGCTATTGCCGACATACAACTTAAGCATATCCACGATACACCTTTTCTTTTGCCGAAAAACAACTACATTTGCCCCAATCGGTAGTATTTTGTTACATTGTGCCGCCGCATAAAAGTTGTCCCACTGCGCAAACTACACCAAAGGAGTACACAATGCAAACAAAACGTTTTACTGTAAGTTTGATAATATTGTTGTTTTGCGCATTGATTTGCGCCACGCCTGCCACAACCGCATTTGCCTCCACAGACACAGAAACCGCCATTACCGAACTGGCAACCGCCGATAAGCGTGTTGTGCGAGCCGTCACGGTGGTTGTTGAGCGCAATTGCCTTGTCGCATTGCAAACAAAAGGATTTGCAACCAAAAGCGAATACGACGAGTATGTCGAACAATTGACAGCCGACATCAAGGTACAATTTGAAATCGACCGCGTATACGTGTCGCGCAGTCCCAAAGTGATGTTGTTGGCGCAAAAAATTGCCGACGCCGACGAAAACGAACGTCAACGCGTAATCGACGAGTTGATTCGCCGAGGCTACAACAATGTGCCCACGCTGAAAGAAGTGCTGTTTAATAATTAAGCAAAAGGATATTCTGTTTAAATACGATATAAATCTATATAAAGCCATCAAATCTGAACAAATTACCACAAAATGTCAAAATCTTACAAATATTCTCCGTTCTACTTGCAATAAACTGCCTATGTGCGTTATTATTTGTGTGAAAAGTGCAAAACAAAACTACTGCACTTAACAAGGAGAATACTATGAAAAGATTTTTGACTATCGCAAGCCTGGTAGCACTGTGCATGTGCCTGGTACTACCGCTTGCAGCATGCAACAACACCACCGCCGAAGCAAAAGTGATGACAATGGAACTTAACCCGCAAGTTGAGTTTATCATCGACACAGACAACAAGATCGTTTCCGTCAACGCACTTAACGAGGACGGCAACCTGATCCTTTCCGCACAAACCGACGGTAAAAAGTTTGTCGGACAAACCCCCGAAGCCGCAGCCGAACTGTACGTCGACTACTGCGAAGATCTCGGATTCTTTGTAAAAGGCGAAGCAAAGAGCGGCGAAAACGAGTTGAAGATATCCTTCTCGGGCGCAAAAGCCGAAGCCGACATGAAGGCAATGGCTAAAAATGTCGACAACTACATCAAGACCGAGTACAAAAACATCAAGGCTAACGTTAGCAACGGCGCAAAAATTGCCGACGAATACCTGCAAGCGCAACTTAAAAAAGCAATGCCCTACCTTACAGATGCTGCCCTCAAAGCAATGAATAAGGTTGAGGCCCTTGCCGAATCGCGCAAGGAAACCGCCGAAATGTACAGCCAGGCAGTAAAAGACGCTTACTACAAGGCAAAAGAAGCCGCACTTCGTCAAGAAAACTTCGACGCAGTAAAGGCGACAATGAGTTCTGCCAACCAACTAGCATTTGCCGGAGTGGAACTCGGATACAAAACAGCTACCGCCACCATTGCGACGATAAGAGATATGTGGCTGACCGGTGAAAACAGCGCATACCAAATTGCACTGAAAGCCTTCCAAAAGGCAAAGACAGAGTACCTAAACTACCGCCAATACCTACGCGACAACGGTATCGACGAAGGCGCAGACTACACCAGAATCGAAAACGCATACAAAGAGGCCGCAGCCGCACTTGACAGCGCATACGCCAAGTTTACCGCAGCTTTGGACGAAGCGCAAAAAACAATTGACCAAAAATACGATGAAGTTGTTGCTTGGCTGACGCAAAAGAACGTCGACTTCAACAAAGCCGTCGACGAAGCGCAAGACACGATCAACGCCAACATGGCCAAGTTCGAAACGCAGTTTGCCAAGGATTACCAATCGGCAATCGACAGCGCAAAGCAAGGCTGGGCAGACATGAAGGAAAAACTCGAAAAGGGTTACCAAACAGGCGAAGAAAGCCAAAACTAATTGACAAAAAGTCAATACAAAGCGCACCTCGAAATGAGGTGCGCTTTTGCATATGCCGTTACTTCATTTTACACTACTGGGCAAAACTATTGACGACAGGTAATTTATCGTCGCCGAACGGTTCCAAAGGAAAATGGTGTTTTAGTCACGTACCTATTGTAAACGCAACAAAAAACTGCATGCCACTTACTGAACGTTGCCTAATCTCGGTTGTCAGTCATTCGGTTTCGTCGATGACACACGCGGTTTGGAAATGGTCTGAAAAGCGTAGTACAGCCCTTTAAGGTCGTCGGTAAGGTAGCCTAGCGCCGTTTGCTCGATGTCGTCGGGTACTCCGTAGTAAGCACCGGCAATTGCGCCCGTCATTGCGCCGATTGTGTCACTGTCGCCGCCGATACTGACTGCGTTACGTATGGCGTCCTCGAAACTGTCGCTTGCAAGGAAGCACACCAACGCTTGCGGACAACTGCCCTGACACACAATCCACTCTCCGCGATTGTCGTAGTTGTAGTAGTTGGCAAGTGCCTGCATGCTGTGGGTAGGCTCGTCGATGACAGGGTAGTACTCCGTCATTCTGTCATGTATCTGTTGCTTGCTTGCGCCCGTCCGCGCCAGATAAGTTGCCAGAGCAATAGCTTCGGCACCTTTCAAACCTTCGGGGTGATTGTGACTGACAACCGTCACGTCGTGAGCCAGTTGCTTTACCTGCTGTTCGCTGTCGGCAACCCATGCAACGGGACTGACGCGCATTGCCGCGCCGTTGCCGCAACTGTTGTACGGACGAGGATTTTCAAACAACCAACGATGAAAATGCATGCCCCACATAGTGTTGGGGTGATCCTCGGCAACTGAGCGCATGGCAAACACGGCTTTTTTGCTCAAGTCGGTGTAATCGCCTTTACACAAAAACAATGCCTTGGCAATTGCCAAAGTCATAAAGCTGTCATCCGTAGGCACGCACATTTTGTTGAACAAAACAAACTGTTTGGTACGCTTGGCTTCGTCAAAGTCGAACTGACTGCCTACAATATCGCCGACAATTGCTCCTATCATACACGTTATCTCCTCGCTTTCTTAAAAATCAAGTGCGTGACTGATTTTCAACATCGTTTTCTTTTTTTTCTTGCGCCGACGTTTCGGTTGTTTCGGTTGTTTGTTCGGTATCTCTCAAAACATGAAACACCATATACACGCACCACACGGCGCAAATCGTGCCACACACGACGGTGGCAATCCAAAACGGCGTATCCCACGGATTACCTTTACCTAACGAGGATACGACTGTGCCGCCAACGTCAAACAAAGCGTGTACCGCCACACACCACCAAATGTTGCTAGTAGCGTACATCAATACCGATAGCATTGCGCCGATAAGGAAGGAATACCCTACCTGTAACAACGTAGAGCCTATGCCTGCGCCAAACAGCAAGTTGACAAGGTGCCACAAGGCAAACACCGCCGCCGACGTTACCACACGCCACACAAGGTGCTTCTGCGCCAATTTGTCAAACACGACGTGCTGTACAATGC
>CAKQXG010000156.1 GCA_934281515.1 uncultured Clostridia bacterium
GTTGCACTTTCCTTGAAGTCGCCTTCACAGGCCGTTAGCCTGCACTCTTGCTCTGTGGTGCTCGGACTTTCCTCGTAAGCTTGCGCCCACGCAACCGTCTGGCTGTCTCTTACCCGACAATTGTAGCGCACAACGCACAATTTGTCAAATTGTTTGGCAGGTTTGTTTTTGCAATGTACGGATTTGGGATTTTTTAAGCTTTATGCTTTATACTATCTTATAGTTGCCAAGGTGGGTGGCGGTGTGGTATAATACATAATTGTATTATACGTAAGAGGAGAACCATGTTAAAACGATTCTTTGCCTACTACAAGCCGCACGTCGGGTTGTTTGTTGTCGACATGCTTTGCGCATTAGCGGTTGCGCTGTGCAATTTGTTTTTCCCGTTTGTGACGGGCAACATCATCAATGTGTACGTGCCCGACAAAAATTTGCAAGCAGTGTTGCTTTGGTGCGGCGTGCTGTTGTTCGTGTACGTGTTTAAAGCCTTTCTCAACTACGTAATACAGTATTGGGGACACGTCATGGGCGTGCGGATACAAGGCGACATGCGCCGCGACTTCTTCCACCACGTGGAGCAATTGCCGTTTAGTTACTTCGACAACAATCAAACGGGTGCGATAATGTCGCGCATTGTCAACGACCTGTTCGAGATCTCCGAGTTGGCGCATCACGGACCCGAGGACTTGTTTCTGTCGGGCGTTACTCTTGTCGGCGCACTGGTGATGATTGTGTTTATCAACCCGTGGCTTGCGCTTATCGTTGCCGCGGTCGTGCCGTTTATGTGCTGGTTTGCGGTGGTGCAACGTCGCCGTCAGAAGCAAGCTTTCCGCAAAATGCGTGAGGAAACCGGCGCAATCAACGCCGAAGTGGAGTCGGCCGTTTCGGGCATACGTGTGGCAAAAGCCTATTCTGCCGACGAGCACGAAATCGCCAAGTTTGACGTTGCCAATTGCAACTACCAAAAGGCGCGCGCCAAGGCATACAAAAGCATGGGTGTGTTTAACAGCGGCATGGGTTTGTTCACTGATGTGTTGTACCTTGTTGCGTTGTTTGCCGGCGGATTGTTTTTCTACTACAACATCATCGACGTAGGGCAGTTTACGTCGTATATTTTGTACGTTACGATGATTACTTCTCCTATACGTACCCTTACTGCGATATTCGAGCAGATACAAAACGGTATGACGGGTTTTGCCCGTTTTTGTGAAGTGATGGACGAGCCTGTCGAAGCCGACGACCCCGAAGCGGTGGCGGTGGACGTGCTGCGCGGCGACATTTGCTACGACCATGTCAGTTTTGCCTACAACAATGCCGACAGTCAAAAGGAAGTGCTGTCTGACATCAGCTTTACCGTCAGACACGGACAAACCGTTGCTCTTGTCGGTCCCAGCGGCGGAGGCAAGACGACGTTGTGTCACTTGTTGCCTCGTTTTTACGATTTGACCGACGGCAAGATTACCGTTGACGGTATCGACATCACCAAGATGCGCCGAGCCGATCTCAGGCGTAACATAGGCATTGTGCAACAGGACGTGTTTTTGTTTGGCGGTACCGTGTACGAAAACATTGCTTACGGCAACTTTGACGCCACTCGCGACGAGGTTGTGGCCGCCGCCAAACGTGCCAATATACACGAATATATCATGAGCTTGCCCGACGGTTACGATACGCAGGTAGGCGAACGCGGCGTAAGGCTGTCAGGCGGACAAAAGCAACGCATAAGCATTGCGCGGGCATTTCTCAAAAATCCGCCGATATTGATACTTGACGAGGCGACCAGCGCACTTGACAACGTTACAGAAATGCAGATACAGCACGCATTGACGGAGTTGTCGTCGGGGCGTACTACGATAGTGGTTGCGCACAGGCTGTCCACCGTTAAAAATGCCGACGAAATAATTGTTGTCACTGCCGACGGTATTGCCGAACGGGGCACGCACAAACAGCTCGTGGACAAGGGCGGTATCTACGCCAAGTTGTATCAAGGGCTGTCGACAGATTGTTAAGTTGCGCCGATTGTAACTAAAAAATCAATACGTATGCAAAAATTTTGCACACGTTGTACCGAGAAGGTGAACAAAGGCTTTATGGTAAACGCAAAGTATCCCGACATTTCACTTGCCAATTTCCGTGATCTGGGCGGCATTGCCACAACCGACGGTTATGTGGTCAAGGACAACAAGATATTCCGCAGTCCTGCGCTAACGGGATTGACCGAGCAAGACAAGGCGGCACTTGACGAATTGCATATCGAGTACGTGCTTGACTTCCGTAGCAACGGCGAAGCCGACGGCGCACCCGACTACGTACCCAAGGGCGCAACTTACCTGCATTTGCCCGCCGCAAGGACAAGAGGCAAACTGGCTGTCAACCCTGCCGACGTAGCAAAGTTGGTACCTCGTTGGGCAAGCGCAGATTTCAGTATATGGTGTTTCCGTATGCGTTTCAAGCACTTGTACCGCAAATTTCCCTTCAAAAACACCGCCTACAAAAAGATGTTCGAACTGATGAACCACGGATGCAGTTTTCTTGTGCATTGTTCGGCAGGCAAGGATCGCACCGGCGTGGCATGTATGCTTATTTTGTTGGCGTTGGGCGTGCCGTACGAAACGATCGAACACGACTATTTGTTAAGCAACGAACTACGCAAGGAAGCCAATGCCGAGTACGAAGCGCAGTTTACCGAGTATCCGCATTACGAAACGCTAAAAAAGATTTTTGAAGTGGCGCTCAATGTTTCACCCGACCTGCTCAAGTTGTCATATGACGCTATTATCAAGCGTTACGGTACAATTGATAAATACTTTGTCGAAGAGTACGGCGCAGGCGAAGCTCGTCGCGAGTTGTGGCGTAGCCATTATCTAAGCAGGTAACGACTAATGTACGTTTAAATTGCTTGTCAAACGGGCAACAATGATGTACAATAGCAGTGTAAAAATCTCTCAAGGAGGACTATCTCATGATAACCAAGGATATGCGTATTGTAGAAGTATTGCAAGTCAAGCCTCAAGCCGCACAGGTGTTCGGTAGTTACGGTATGGGTTGCATCCATTGCCTTATGGCTCACCAGGAAACCGTCGAAGAAGCCGCCGCAGTGCATGGCGTAGACGTGCAACAAATGCTTGACGAACTCAACGCTCTGTAATTTTTGCAAAAACAGTTCCTGTATTACGGGAGCTGTTTTTTTGTATTGACTTTACGTTCGCAAAGTGGTACAATGTTGACAAATCGTGAGGTGAACTATGGACAACTATTTTGAACGTGCCAAGCAGGTACTGGAAGACAACTTCGGACACATGGTGGAGATGTGCCTTGCTTCTGTCAACAACAATTGTATTTCTATCCGCGACCTGCACGCCGTGTACATTGACGGCAAAGTGTACGTGTTGGCAAGACAAGGCAACAAACTTATGCGGGACATCGCCGCATGCGGCAACGTTGCATTGTGCCACGGTCCGCACAGTATGAACGGTATTGCACGCTCTGTGGGGCACCCGACCGAACCTCAAAATGCCGACCTGCGCAAACG
>CAKQXG010000157.1 GCA_934281515.1 uncultured Clostridia bacterium
GCATCACTCTGCCTGTGGTTTTGTCCGTAAGGTCAAACGTGCCGTCGCTGTTGATTACCACCTTTACAAATTCGTTTTCCATCACGCCGTTGTCCCGTGCAATAAGCTTGCGGCTAGGCATGATTTGCGGATCGTAGGCAATGTCGGGTTCGCGGAAACGCAACGCATATGTTTTGTAACCGTTTTGCGGAACTTCCACTTCTACCAGAATGCGTTTGCGGTCGGCGTTAAACTTGATTGCTTTGGTATCCAACTCACGTTCTACGCCTATGGAGATGTCGTCGCGCGACAGTTCTACGTAGGGTACTTTGTCGCCGTTTTCGTCTACTATGTCGTAGAAATCGCCAACGCTGCTTGCGCCGCCTACGCCGATGTCAACGGCTTGTCCGCCGCCTTTGGGGGTGTCGACAACGACTTCTATTACTTGCTTGCGTGCAAAGGGGAGTGTATTAAACACCGTCAAGGTGTGGTCGGTTGCAAGAAAGTTTTTGCTTGTGTCTATGTTGCCGTACAAGGCTACGCAACTGCGGTTGGCAACCTCCTCGGCAACGGTCTTTGCAAGACTGAAATTGTACAGCATGTCCTCGTGTGCACGGTCTACCGCCGCTCCGCAAATGCTGTCGTGAGCGTGGCATTTAAGCAGGTACTCCCACGCACGATCGAGGTTTTTGCGAGGGTACTCTTTGCCGAAGGCTTCGGCGTAGCTTGCCAGCGGCTCGGCAATGTTGAGTAGGTTGTTTTCGCAATCGTCGTTAAGCAACTTTATCTTGATGCGGCTGCTGTGCGTTGCTCCGAGCAGTGCGTTAAAGTTGTTGTATTCCATGGTAGTATAGCGCAGTTCCCCATGGTGAACAGCCTTTTTGTATCCCTTTACCGCCTTTATCTGCGACATATAGTCATCCAATGAACATTGTTCTATCTGTACGTCGGGATAGATTTTGTTCATGTCGGCGATAAGTTCGGGCAGGTACTTGTACGGTTCGTCGTTGTCCTCCATGTTGAGAGCAAGCACGTGTTCGCCGATTGCGTACGGTTCGGCTTGGTGTAAAAGATTGTCCAGAGCTTGCTTCTGCACGGCAGGATCGTGAATATAGTCGAAATCCTCGTGTAGCAGCGTAAACGCCTTTTCGTAGCTTTGCATGTCTGCCATGTGTACGGGGATCTGACTGCGATTGTATGTGTAGGTAAGATCCTTTTGTCCCTTGCCGAGTACCGCGGGTCCGTGTACGTAGAAGAACCAGTTTGTACGCGTAACTTCGTCGAAGGTGCGCAAGGTGTCGATTGACGTGCCGTCTGCGCCCACCCACGTAAACAGCGGTGTAAGTACGTGCTTGTTGGTGCCGCGGTAGAAGATTGCGTCGGTGATGCCGAAGCCGCGGTACAGTTGCGGCAGTTGGCTTGGTTGTCCGTAGCTTGTCGCCGTGTAGCCGGATTTCATTCCGCCGCCCAGTTCCGTTGCCATTTTGTGTCCCCACAACAGGTTGCGCACAAGGCTTTCGGGCGCGACGGTGTTGGTTTCGGGCAGTGTGTACCAATTGACCACAAACATGCGCTTGGCTTTAATCAGGTCAATTATGCGTTGTTTGTTTTCGGGGCGAATTGTTAGATAGTCCTCGATTACTATCGTGCCGCCGTCCACGCAAAAGTACTTGTATTCGGGCTTGGTTTCCAACAGGTTGATAATGTTGTCCATCAAGTCTACAAGGCGCAGTTTGCTTTGTTCGGCGGTGTGTCGCCATTCTCTGTCCCAGTGAGTGCCGTTGATCAAGTGAATTTTTTTCATAGATACCTCTAAAATTTGTAAAAAAAACGGTTTTCTGCAAGTATGATACCACACGATTTGCCGATTGTAAAGAGAAAAAACCGATTTTCTTTGTGAAAATTTTTTGCCAAAAGGTGTTTACAAGTCGGTTGTCGTATGTTAAAATGACAAGAAAACCGATTTTTGGAGGGTTTATGGTGTATGTAATGGACTTCTCGGCTATGACCGACGAAGAAAAAGCCGTTGCGGTGTGCCTGCAAGGCATAGTCAATCGTTATGAGAAGAGCATTGTATTGGATGCGGACAACTACATGTCGTATGTTACGGACAAGGAGCAGGTGCGCCTGGACGTGTATCGGGCGACCGATCGGTTTATGTCGATGCTTGACGGCATTGCCTTGTACAGACTGGACAGTCACGACGTAGGTATAAACATGGCTGCAACTTATGCGGCGGTCAACAACGTGTTAGGCGTGCCCGACGTACTTGCCGACAGATTTGTCGCAATGGGGCTTGCGGTTGTAATCGACTTACGTGCGATTGTCGGTACAAACGCCGAGCGGCAAAAAGCGGTGTTTGACATGTGCTACGACAAATTGGACAAACACGGACTGGTGCATCAGGTGGTCAACGGAGACAACTTTCACATCAGATTGCGCGACTTTGGTATATGTAACGCGTGGGCGTGCGTGTACACGGGCGAAAGCGACGATGACAGGGCTTTTCGCAAGTATGTTTTGTCGCGCCTGGAACCAAACATTCCCGTGTATGGCTGGAACGACGACGAAATTGCTTTTATTCGTGACATTTCGGAGTTTGGCGATTACGCGTTGCCGACCGATTGGTCTGTAAACCACAGTTACTTCGGGCGCAAAAACGCCGAACTGCGGCAACGGATACACGGCGACATAGAACAGATTCCCGCAGGCAAACACTATGTTGCGTTGGTGGTATCCGACGGCGACAACATACAGTGGTTGGAACGAGACTTTGCAACGACCGGCAGTTTCGGACAGCGGTTGGCAACGCCGTGCGACTACAAAATGAGTTGGACGTTTTCGCCGAGTATGGCAAAAATCTGTCCCGACGGAGCCAACTATGTGTACGACCACGCCAAGGCGGACTACTTTGTGTCGGGTGTGTCGGGCATAGGGTACGCAAATTGCCTGAGCTATCCGCGCGAACACCTTGACGAGTTTACCCGACAGACTGCGGAAGCAATGGAACGGTCGGACTTGTCCGTCGTGACGTTGCTGGACAACATTGCCAACACCGCCGACGAGCAATTTGTACAAGATAGGTTGCATAGTTATGCAAAATTTGATATAATTAAAGGCGGCATATGGGAACTTGACCCCGACAGATACGGTAGCGGACATGGCAAAGTTTGGTGGGTGGACGGCAAACCGTTTGTTTCGGTGCGTTTTACAATGTGGTACCCGACAGGCAACATGTCCGACGTAACGAAAGCCTGGCTTGACGAAATGGCGGCACAAGTAAACGCTATGCCCGTCGACCCGACAAGCGAGGACGGCTACACAGTGATCAACATTCACCCGTGGACGATGAACCAACAAAGTATAGACTACTTCGTGTCCAGGCTTGACCGTAACAGGACGGAGTTGGTGTATGCCGACGAACTGATCGAATTGATGAAACGCAACGTAAAACGGTAGATTGTTACACACGCATTAGTTGTGTTTGCATTGACTGTTAGTCAAAATATGTGATATACTGCTAACATATAGT
>CAKQXG010000158.1 GCA_934281515.1 uncultured Clostridia bacterium
GGCTACAACGGTACGTGCTTCTCGTTGGGTACAACCGGCGGTGTGTTGATTATGTGCTTGGTGTTCGGTCACTTCGGACACTTCGGCAAGTTGTCGTTGGAAATCCCCGAAAAAACGGCAAAAGTTTTCCGCGAGTTCGGACTTATGATGTTCCTTATCGGCGCAGGCGTTACGGGCGGCACTCAATTGGTCAACCAGATTAAGGAATTTGGCGGCATGCTGATTCTGTACGGCTTCTTGGGCGGCGTCGTAATGACTCTTGTTCCGATGATTGTAGGCTTCTTTATTGCAAAGGGCGGTTTGAAGATGAGCTTGCTTAACAACCTCGGTTCCATTACCGGCGGTATGACAAGCACGCCCGCACTCGGCACTCTCATCAACACGGCGGGTACCGACGACGTTGCCACGGCATACGCTTCGACCTATCCCGTTGCATTGGTGTTGGTTGTTTTGGCATCACAGTTCATTGTAACGTTGATGTAACTGTATCGATAAATGTAACAAAAATCTTTACGAAAGCGAGGTATTTATTATGAAAAAAATCGATTTGACGCAATACGGAATCACAGGTACCACAGAAGTGGTGTACAACCCTTCCTACGAAGTGTTGTTTGAAGAAGAAACAAAGCCCGGTCTTACCGGTTACGACAAGGGACAAGTAAGCGAGCTTGGCGCAGTCAACGTAATGACAGGCGTGTATACAGGCCGTTCGCCCAAGGACAAGTTTATCGTGGATGACGCCAACAGTCACGACACCGTTTGGTGGACAAGCGACGAGTACAAAAACGACAACCACCGTGCAACCGAACAAGCATGGGCGGCAGTCAAGGAAATCGCCCAAAAGGAATTGTCCGACAAGAAATTGTACGTAGTGGACGCATTTTGCGGCGCCAACAAGGACACTCGCATGGCTGTACGTTTTATCATGGAAGTTGCTTGGCAAGCGCACTTTGTAACCAACATGTTTATTCGTCCCACTGCGGAAGAATTGGCCGACTTTACCCCCGACTTCGTTGTGTACAACGCAAGCAAAGCCAAGGTTACAAACTACAAGGAACTCGGTCTTAACAGCGAAACGGCAGTAATGTTCAACATCACCAGCCGCGAACAAATCATCGTCAACACATGGTACGGCGGCGAAATGAAGAAGGGTATGTTCTCCATGATGAACTACTACTTGCCTCTTAAAGGTATTGCCAGCATGCACTGCTCCGCCAACACCGATATGGACGGCAAAAACACCGCTATCTTCTTCGGTTTGTCCGGTACGGGCAAGACGACCTTGTCCACCGACCCCAAACGTTTGCGTATCGGCGATGACGAGCACGGTTGGGACGACAACGGCGTGTTCAACTTCGAAGGTGGCTGCTACGCCAAGGTAATCAACCTTGATAAGGACAGCGAACCCGACATCTACAACGCAATCAAGCGTGACGCACTTCTTGAAAACGTAACCCTTGACGCCGAAGGTCACATCGACTTCGCCGACAAGTCCGTTACGGAAAACACGCGCGTAAGCTACCCCATCTACCACATCAACAACATCGTTCGCCCCGTGTCCGCCGCACCCGACGCAAAGAGCGTAATCTTCCTGTCGGCTGACGCATTCGGCGTGTTGCCCCCTGTAAGTATCCTTACACCGGAACAAACGCAGTACTACTTCCTGTCGGGCTTCACGGCAAAACTTGCCGGTACGGAACGCGGCATCACCGAGCCTACGCCGACATTCTCGGCTTGCTTCGGTCAGGCATTTTTGGAACTGCACCCCACCAAGTACGCACAGGAACTTGTCAAAAAGATGCAAAAGAGCGGTGCAAAAGCTTACCTTGTCAACACCGGTTGGAACGGCACGGGCAAGCGTATCAGCATCAAGGATACTCGTGGCATAATCGACGCTATTTTAAGCGGAGCCATCAACACGGCACCCACCAAGACCATTCCGTACTTCAACTTTACAGTACCTACCGAATTGCCCGGTGTGGACAGCGCAATACTCGATCCTCGCGACACGTATGCTAACGTTGAAGATTGGAACACCAAAGCGGTTGATCTTGCTGGACGTTTTGTCAAGAACTTTGTCAAGTACGAAGGCAACGAGGCAGGCAAGGCCCTTGTCGCCGCCGGTCCGCATATCGACTAGTTTGCAAGATTTTGTAAAAGAAGCGCATTTGTTGATTTTTAGTCGGGTTTGGGACGGCGCGCAGGCATTTTGAACTACGTTGATTTCAGATACCCAAAAACGCTTTTAACGTTTGTATAAGGATATAAAAACGGGGAAAGGATACTTTTGGAAGTGTTCCTTTCCCTGTTTTTACAAAGCAGATAAATTTTTCGTTTGTGAATAAAAAACTATTTTACAAAACGTGCAAAAATTGCGGTATTTGTAAAATAGTTTTTTTGTTTGTACGGTACTTGAAAGTCGTTTGACGCAGCTCTAATCGATTTGACAGCGTAAAAGTAGTACTGCATGGGTTGGAAACAGGTACGACCGTAAACAATACTTGTTTGACGTCGCGGACTACTTCGATGAAGTAAGTATGTCAAGCGCGGCGGCGTACTTGGCAAGACGTTGACGGGTGTAGTCATCGATTTCGTCAAGGCGTGTTACGTCGCTGTTGTGGCGCAGGTCGGCAATTTTTACCTGTCGGGCAACGGGATTGGTCTCTATTTTGCGTACATAGTCCATGTAGGGCACGGCAGGATCGTGGGTCAACAGCCGCAGCACCTCGATTACTTCGTCGGGGAATCCTGCCGCCTTTATGTCGTCGAAGGTGGTGTCGGTATCTTCCACAACGTCGTGCAACAGCGCGCATACCGTTGCCGTTTCGTTGTCCATTTGTTCGGCAAGGTGAAACGGGTGAAACACGTACGGCAAACCCGATTTGTCAACTTGTTCCTTGTGTGCGTCAAAGCACATTTTTAGTGCTTTCTTTGTAAGCGGTGTGTATATCATATATTTATCCTAGATATTTGCGTTTGGCGGCGCAAAGCTCGGTTACAAATTTGCGGTCGAGAGCCGTCATTACATAGTCGTCGGGGTACACAAGTACATCCTTGTACACTTTGTCGTTGTCGGGGCAACGGCGCATTGTCAGGTTGAATCGATCAAGCGTTTCCTGCGGTACGGGCGACACCCACATAAAGGTTTCGGGGTTGGTACTCAACACGTCAAACTGGCTTGCGCGCTCGTACACAAATATTCGCCTTTGTATGGTTTCTGGCAACTCTTCCTTGCGCAATTCCGCCATAGACACCGACGGCACATAGGGGTCGGCATGGGCAACTTCGATGTAGTTGCAAAGGTCTGCCATATGCGGCACGTCGAGTTCGGCAAGCGGACTGTCCTTGCTCATCAGCAATACGTAGCTGAATTCGGCAATCAACTCGTAGTCCATACTTTTTTGTTCCAGCATTTCCTTAAAATACTTGTCGTAACGTGCGCCGTAGCGAATAATACCCAACTTGTAGTCGGCATGCACAATGTTGTTGATGGTACGCAGGGCGTTTG
>CAKQXG010000159.1 GCA_934281515.1 uncultured Clostridia bacterium
CGCGCCGAGATTGCCGCCTCGCGTTGGGTGCTTTGCGGCGTGTCTGCGGTGACTCTTGCCGTGGCAGTAACTATGTTTGTTTTGGGCGGCGAGAGCCGTCTGCTTGTGGGCATTGCTCTGGTTGCCGTTGCCGTGTACAGTGCGCTGGGTATCTGGTCTCTGTGCGACAGACTGCAATTGTACTGCAAAGGTTGCGGCAAGCGTAACGGAAATATTGCCGAGATGCAAAGCGATTTCGACCGCCTGCGTACAAGCGTAATGTGCTACGCCGTCATCTTTGCCGTGCTGTTAGGTGTCGGCCTGTTCTCTCTGATCAAGTGGGGTATTGTAGACGGCATTCCCAACGGCGTTGTGCTGTTTGTTGTGTTGAGCGCCCTTGCCGCCGCTGTTATCGCATGGAAGATCGTTCCTGCAGTCAGGCAACTTGCCGTTGCCAAACCGCAACATATATCGGCTGATGTCGACTGTGGTTGCGGACAGCATTACGAAATTAAATTGAACAACTTTTTGTTGTTTGTTTTTCCGCCAAAGGTGTACGTTGATTACGGCGTGGAAAACTTGCACGAGTGGGTTGACCCGGAAAAGGCTACCAACGTGGTAACGGATAACCCTGCGGAGTAGACTACCGCACAAAGTGTTGTTCAGCCAGTGCGCGGCGCGGATAGTATTTGCGTTGCATCGGTTTTGTTGTGTTATGGCAAAATCGACGGTCGCAAGTGGTAAGAAAAATCAGCTTTAAAATTTGTTTTGCGGTTTACGCGTACCGATTGGATACGGTTACGGCAGTGCGCCGCTGTGGAGAGGTGGATTATATGTCGAAGATTATTGTAAGTCCGTCGATACTCAATTGCAACTTTGCCGAACTTGGCAAAGAGTGTCTTGCGCTGGTAGAAAGCGGCGCAGACTGGATACATTGCGACGTGATGGACGGGCAGTTTGTTCCAAACATCAGTTTCGGTGCGCCGGTGGTAAAGTGCGTTGATAATGTGGTGGATGTGCCGCTTGACGTGCATCTGATGATTGCCGAGCCTATACGTTATATCAAGGATTTTGTTGCGGCAGGTGCCGACATGATTACATTCCACGCGGAAGCAACCGAGCACATTGTCGAGACCATTGCTAAAATTAAAGACAGCGGTGTGCAGGTTGGCATTTCAGTCAAGCCGGGTACGTCAGTGGAAACGATTGTGCCGTATCTGTCGCAAGTGGACATGGTGCTTGTCATGTCCGTCGAACCGGGGTTTGGCGGACAGAAGTTTAACCCTGTGTGTATCGACAAAATTGCCGCTCTTCGCAACACTTACGGTTACAAAGGTTACATAGAAGTTGACGGCGGCATAAATGACCAAATGGCAAAATTAGTACGTGGCGCAGGCGCCGACGTGCTCGTGGCAGGCAGTTATCTTGTGCGAGCCTCCGACAAAAAAGCCGCAACAAAGTCCTTGCGCGGATGAGCAGTGCAAACACTTGAAGCGACAGTCAACGACAGTGTCGTGAGTGGTGAATAATGTCTTAATCGGACGTTAATGAGTGGTTGCGGAGCGTTGGTTTGTACGCCACAACTTTGTTTGGTTTCGGTAGGTGTTGTTGAAAGTTTTTCACGGAAATTTGCTTTAAAACGACGCAACTATGGCGGAAACGTGCGTTTTGCAGAATACTATTACAAATATAGTATGCTGTAAAACGCCTTTTTATTGTCAAAACGGCTGTACGGGGCAGATTTGATGAAATTGTTGTTTTGTGGGTATTTCATCGTTTCGATGCCTAATTTTTTTACGAAATTTGTAACAAACGGTAGTATCGTGGCATAGAATGTAACAAGACGGAGAGAGTGATGAAAAATACGATAATCTGTGTAAAGTTGCCGCGCCCGTTAGGCGCGTTGTTGATGTTGCTGTTGGGGAAGAAAGGCAGCAGATAAAGTCATTCGTGCGTGCGAAAACCCTTTTGTTTTTCGGCTCCGCTCGTGATTGAATAATCTGGTGTACGTACCAGTTGCGGCAGACAAATTTATGCGGTGCCAAGGCGATTTGAGCTGCGTTAAAAGACTTTCAGGTACAGTATAATCAAAACAATAGATTCACTAGAAACGGTACTTAAGTTTATCCCCTTGCCTGAACTGTCGGTTCTTATCTGAAATTTTTTGAAAAGAGATATGGGGAGAAACGCTTTTTCTAAAAAGGTTTCTCCCCATACTAGTTTATTCTATTGTTTACCGTCGTAATCGGCTTAGTACATGTCGCCTTGAGGTGCGGCTGCAGGTTGCGGAGGTTCGGGAATGTCGCATACAATGGACTCGGTGGTAAGCAAGGTTCCTGCAACGCTTGCGGCGTTCTGCAGTGCCGAACGCGTAACTTTCGTCGGGTCAAGAATGCCCTTTTCAATCATGTCGCCGTAGGTGTCGGTCAATGCGTCGTAGCCGTAGTTGAGCGACTTCTCTGCAAGTACCTTGGCAACAATCACGCCGCCGTTTACGCCTGCGTTTTCGGCGATTTGCTTGATGGGTGCCTCGAGCGCTTTGCGCACGATCATTGCGCCCGTCTTTTCGTCGCCTGCAAGTGTTGCGACAAGGGCGTCAACCTCGGGGATAGCCGACAGCAGTGCAACGCCGCCGCCTGCAACTATACCTTCTTCGACTGCCGCACGAGTTGCGTTAAGTGCGTCCTCGATACGCAACTTGCGTTCCTTCATTTCCACTTCGGTTGCTGCGCCTACTGCAATTTGCGCTACGCCGCCTGCCAACTTGGCAAGACGTTCCTGCAACTTTTCACGGTCGTAGTCGGAAGTGGTGTCGGCAAGTTGATTGCGGATTTGCGCCACGCGTTGTGCGATTGCTTCGGGAGTGCCTGCGCCTTCCACAATGATGGTGTTGTCTTTGTCAACCTTGACGCTCTTTGCGCGACCAAGCATACCAATGTTGGCAGATTTGAGATCCAGTCCCAATTCCTCGGTAATCACTTGTCCGCCTGTCAAAATGGCGATGTCTTCGAGCATTGCCTTTCTGCGATCGCCGAAACCGGGTGCTTTGACGGCAACGCAAGTAAACGCTCCGCGCAACTTGTTGAGGATAAGCGTGGTCAACGCTTCGCCTTCCACGTCCTCGGCAATGATAAGCAACTTGCTGCCTGTCTTGACAACCTGTTCAAGCACGGGCAAAATTTCCTGTATGGAGCTGATCTTCTTGTCGGTAATCAGCACGTAGGGGTTGTCAAGCTCGGCAATCATCTTGTCGGTGTCGGTCACCATGTAAGGGCTGGCGTAACCGCGGTCAAACTGCATACCTTCAACGATGTTCAACTCGGTTTTCATGGTCTTGCTTTCTTCTACGGTAATCACGCCGTCATTGCCGACCTTTTCCATAGCCGCACTGATAAGCTCGCCGATGGTGGAGTCGCCTGCAGAGATGCTGGCAACCTGCGCAATTGCTTGCGCACCTTGTACGGGCGTGCTGATAGACTTGAGT
>CAKQXG010000160.1 GCA_934281515.1 uncultured Clostridia bacterium
GTTTCAACCTACGCCGTATCAGAATGTGTACGCGGCAACCAAGGCGTTTGTGCATAGTTATGCCCGTGCGCTCAACATGGAGCTTGCGCCGCGCAAAATATTGGTAACTGCCGTCTGCCCGTTTTGGACGGAAAGCGGCTTTTTCGACCGTTGCGGACAGACCGAACGTAAGGTCGTTACCAAGTTTGCGGCAATCTACAAAGCCTACGACGTATCTTTGCACGCATACAAGGATATGAAGAAAGGCAAGGACTTTTCCATGCACGGGTTTAAGGCGCGTATGCAGACAAGGGCGGTCAAATTTATGCCGGTCAGGTTTGTAATGAACACGTGGATAAAGCAACAGGGTTTTGACAAGAAGTACAAATAAACGATATTTGGAAAATACTATGGAAGTCATACTTAAACAAAACGAAACAGTAGAAGATTTGTGTTGCGACGGATTGATGTTGATACAAAGTCGCAGTGAGTACCGCTTTACTACCGACGCGGTGTTGCTTGCCAACTTTTGCCGTGACATGAGCGGCAAGTTTTGCGTGGAGTTCGGTACGGGTACGGGCGTAATTGCTTTGCTTGTCGCACACAAAAAACACCCCAAACGTTTGCTTGCGTTGGAGATACAGGCGCAACTTGCCGACATTGCCGAGCGCAACGTGATGTTGAACAATCTCGAAGATACCGTCGAAGTGGTATGCGGCGATCTCAAACAGGCACCCGAGCTTGTCGGCGGTACGCTTGCCGATGTGGTTGTGTGCAATCCGCCTTACCGCAGGTTGGGTAGTGGCGAAATGCAACGGTTCGACCACCTTGCCATGTGTCGTCACGAAATCAGCGCAACACTTGCCGATGTGGTCTCGTCGGCGGCAAAGATACTCAACAACCGCGGTACGCTGTATCTGGTGCACCAAAGCAGTCGCATTGCCGAGATTTGCTCCTTGTGTTCGGAACACAACCTTGCCGTCAAAGATATTGTGCCTGTTTGTCCGCGCGTAGGGCAACCTCCGAATCTTGTACTTGTGCGTGCCGTCAAGTGTGGCGGTGTGGATTGCGTATTGCATGCCGCGCTTAACGTGCTCGATCAACACGGCAACTACACGCCCGAAGCCAAGGCATACTACGGCACGGAACGTACCGTTGCCGAACAATATCCCGACGAAAACGTCGGTGAAACAACACCTTTTGACGGACAGGGCGACAATTAGCGCAATATACATACTACCGACATAACTTCGTTTAGTGGTGCAGGGAGTAACGAAAAACAACAGGAGCAAACAACATGGTCTACTTTGTAGCGACCCCCATCGGCAATCTTGCCGAGATGTCCTACCGCGCAGTGGAAACATTGAAGCAGGTGTCGGCAATCTTTTGTGAGGACACCCGACACAGTGCAATACTACTGCGGGAGTACGGCATAGGCAAACCTACATACAGCTACCACAAGTTTAACGAAAAGGCGAGTCTGGAGTTTGTGCTGGGGTTTTGTCAGCGTGGCGAGGACATTGCCGTTATCAGCGACGCAGGCATGCCAGGAATAAACGACCCCGGCAACATACTTGTCAACGAGTTGCAGGCAAAGGACTACGACTACACAGTGGTCAGCGGACCTTGCGCCATGGTCAACGCCTTTGTGTTGAGCGGATTTCAACCGCCGTTTACCTACTACGGCTTTTTGCCCGACAAGGCAAAGGATAGGGACAAACTGTTGGACGGCACAGTCGGCGTGGCGATATTTTATGTGTCGGTGCATGACATCAAGGAAAACATGCAGTATCTGTGCAAGCGGTTGGGCGATCGTCGTTGCTGTCTTGTCAAGGAATTGACCAAGTCGCACGAGCGTATCCGTATCTGCCATTTGTCCGACGAGATCGACGATACTCGCGGCGAGTTTGTACTTGTTGTCGATCGTGCCGAAGCCGAGCAAAACCCGTTGTGCGCTCTTACGGTCGAACAACATCTTGCATACTATATGGACGGCGGTATGAGCAAAAACGAAGCCGTTAAGGCAGTTGCGCACGACAGAAATCTCCCCAAAAACGAGATATACAAACTGACAATCAAGTAAAAAAATGTATTAAAGATTTTTAAAACAAATATTAAAAGCAGATTGGTTGTTTCGTGCAGTCGGTGCAAAGTTTGGTAAATATACCATGTTATACCGAACACGGTCGAGAAATCTGCGAAAAACAAACATTTAAAAGCGACAGGAAACAGTGATGCTTCCTGTCGCTTTTTGTTGCCGTATGTTATCTTGTATTGCGGCTCGTCTGTTGTCAAAAAATACATACGTATCGGCTTTTTGTTTACAAAAGCGGTGCTGTGTCGATGTTGTTTGTCGTTAAAGTACCGCGGATGCGGAAACGTATTCTACCATTTATTTGCTACTTTTTCGGCAAAGCCTAAAGCATTGTCTATGTGCAGGATACTGCCGTCGTCAAGTACCATGTCACCGCTGAACAAACCGAACACCTGATGTTGGTCGGAAGCAATTATTCCGACGTCGGTTTTGTCGGCGCGGTCGATAACGGGCGCGAAAGTCAGTTTAAGTCGTCCTTCGTTATCTTCGACAGTCCACTGCGACATAAAATCGTCTTTGCCGTTCTTTGTGGGAATGTTGAACACAACCTTGTCCAATTTGTGCGCAATGCCGTCTACGAAAATCATATTTTCGCTTGCCGCAGAAGTGTCGCCGAAGCCGTACCCGAGGTTGAACCCTGCCGTTCTGCCGTCGGGCAGACGTGTTTGCAAGCTTGCCCAGTACCACGTGTTTTTGTATGTCCATATTCCCCTGCCCCAATCCAGCGTTCCCAGGCTTGTCGACGGATCGAATTCGTATCGTTGTCCATTTACTACACAGTAGCCAGTCGCACGCATGCAGTTGATTTTGGTGTTGTAGTAAAATGCGTGGGGTTTGTCAAATGGTGTTGCAATGGTCATCTGGTCGCGCGGAAAGTCCGTCAATGTCAACTCGCACTCGAAGAGCGTTTTGTCCCAAAACTTGTCAAAGTGGCATTTAAGCACGCGTTTATCCGCCGTCTTGGTAAAGCTCATTTGCACGCGTTTGTCGGCATATGCGACGTTGCCTTCTTCCGGGCAGGACGGCAAACCGAGCTTGCCGAATGTAAACCATTTCATCACGCTTGTTGTCTTGAACTGCGGTTTGTCGAAGTCCAACCAACTAGCCGATACAAGTGCCATGTAACTGTTGTCGGCAACGGTTAGCGCAACGGCTCGTTTGCCGTCGGTGACGATGTAATAGTCCCATTCCTTTATGCGCCATTTGTGCCCGACAATATCTTCGCGGCGGTAGTTGCGCAGAGTGCTTGTGCTGTAACCTGCTTCTACAAGACGTCCGTTTTGTAGCAAGTTGCCTTCGGTCAACGTTTTTTGCATGGTTAGTTCTCCTTTCGTCAAAAACGGCGATATTTTTGTATAGTATATCATATTGTTCCGCA
>CAKQXG010000161.1 GCA_934281515.1 uncultured Clostridia bacterium
ATGTTCAAACCGAAGACACGGCAACAGCTGTCGACGTGGTTGCGGACAGTGCCGAAGAAGATTTGTTCGGCAGGGAAAAAATCGGCAAGATTTTGCTAAAAACCGCGCCGCCTGTGATGTTTGCGCAACTGATACAGGCGTTGTACAACATTGTCGACAGTTTTTTTGTCGGGCATTTCAGCGATACCGCGCTTAAAGCATTGTCGGTAATTTATCCGTTTCAGTTTATCGCCATTGCGCTTGCGGTAGGTACAGGCGTAGGCGTCAATACCTACATGGCGCGTAAGTTTGCTTTGCACGACGACAAAAGCGCATACAATGCGGCAGGTACGGGCGTGGTGTTGGCAGTGTGCGGTTGGGCGTTTTTCTCGCTGTTTACGTTGTTGTTTTTGCGGCTTTATGCAACGTTGGCGTCTGCAACGCAAGAAGTAGTCAACGACTCCATGACATATGGACTTATTGTCTGTATCGGCAGTCTGGGCACCTTTCTCGAAGGCAATTTCAGCAAGGTGTTGCAGGCAAAGGGTAATATGCGCCGTCCGATGATTGCGCAAGTGGCAGGTGCGCTCACCAACGTAGTGTTGGATCCGTTGTTTATCAATGGTTGGGGCTTTATTCCGCAGATGGGCGTTGCCGGCGCGGCTATCGCTACGGTAATCGGACAGTTTGTGTCGGCAATCATTGTCGGGGTCAAGGCGTTCCACATTCCGCCCAAACAGCGTTTCGGACACTACGTGCGCCGCATTTACCGCTACGGTTACAGCAACATACTTATGCAGTTGTTGTTTACGGTGTACATAGTGGGACTAAACTTTATACTGGCTCGTTTCAACGACGAGGCTGTGACGGTGCTCGGGTTGTACTACAAGTGGCAAAGTTTCTTCTTTGTGCCGCTGTTCGGCTTGCAAACCTGCATTGTGCCGATCATCAGTTACAACTATGCACGCGCCGCCTACGACCGTTGTCGGGCAGTCATGCGTGACAGCATGATTATCTCCGTCGGTTTTATGGCGTTGGGTTTTGTGTGCTTTGTGTTTTTCCCCAAGTACCTGATTGCCGTATTCAGCGACAATCCGTTGACGTTGGAACTAGGACAAGTCGCGTTCCCTATCATCGGCAGTAGTTTCTTTTCTGCGGCGTTTTCGCTTATGATGCCTGTATTTTTCCAAGCCATCGGCGGTGGCAAACGCAGCGTTTTGCTGTCGTTGACCCGACAAATATTTTGTCTGTTGCCGCTGTTCGGGTTGTTCTCGATGATCGGAGTCAACTACACCTGGATAGCTTTCCCCATCTCCGAAACAATCGCCGGCGGCGTCGGCGTGGTGCTGTACATACTTGAAATAAAACGTTGGAAAAAGAGTTGTAATTAGATATTTGTATTTTGCAGGGGGAAGGGTGCCTTTTTTCAAAAAGGCACCCTTCCCCCTGCACCCCTAACCCTTCAAAAACTTGAAGTATGGGTATGAAATGTAACAAAAAAAAATCAATACGTATGCGAAATTTTGTGTAAAATCGGATTGGTTCAAGCGGCAATAGTAATTATGTAAAAACTATGCCCCCAAAAAACTACTCCGATGTTCCGCACAAAACTACTCAAAGTTTTTGAAAGATAGGAGTGAGGGGGAAGAAAACTTTTTCAAAAAGTTTTCTTCCCCCTCAAATCTTTACTTATCCAGCTTCAATCTCTCCCACAGCAATTCGGCAACATCGGGGTTGTCGCGCTTGACGGACAGCGGCGTTATTGTAGTGTAGCCGTTCATTGTGGCGTCGGTGTCGACGGTGAAGTCGCTGCCGAACTCGTACACCATGTAGCCTTCCTGGTGGAAGGTGTGTTCGTCGGCGGCGATAAACTCGTCGCTGTAGTAGGGACCGCCCATCTTGGTGACAAGTATTCCTTTGGGCGTGTTGTCGGGTATGTTGACGTTGTATATAGAGTTGAGCGCAAACAATTGGTTGTCGAATATGTAGTCGAAGATGTTGTCAAGCTCGGCTTCGGCAGTATCGAACGAAGGGTAGTGCGTACTCAGCGCAACTCCGCACGTGCCGCGCAACGCCGCCTCGAATATCGCTCCGCAAGTGCCGCTGTACAGTATGTCTTCGCCAAGATTGTATCCTCGATTGATACCCGATATCACCAGGTCGTAGGTTTGGCGCAGTCCCAATGTGGCGTAGCGCACACAGTCGACAGGCGTGCTGTCCACACCGTAAGCGACAATGCCGTCTATCGGGTAGGAAGTGCGCTCGATACGTATCGGTTGGTGAATGTTTATCGCATGGCTTTTGCCGCTTTGTTGGGTTGTAGGCGCGGCAAGTACCACTTCTTCAAAACGCTTGGCTGCCCACTTGGCAACTACAAGTAACCCCGGTGCGTTTATTCCGTCATCGTTTGTAATCAGGACTCTCATTTTACAGCCACCCCTCGTGCGTAGCCTTGTAGTCGGCTACCATTTTGTCGGCGTCGGCAAGCAGCAGTGCGATTTCGCTGCGTTTAAGCAACGTCGCGCCGCACGTGCATTGATGTCCGCCGCCACGGTACTTTTCGGCAAGGGTGTTTATTTCGATAAATCTGCTACGCAGACGTACGCGAATGGTGCCGTCGGGCATGTCGATAAAGGCAATCCACACGATGCTGCCCTTGATGCTGTTGAGAAAACTTACCGCTTCGCTGGCTTGCTCCGTTGTCAGACCAAGTTTGGTTTGAATTGCATTTGTGACATGTACATGTGCTACCCCGACAGGCGTTATACGCATTTTTTTGTGAATCAGCGCTTCAAACTTGAAGTAGTCGAAGTCCTCCAGGTACAAATTGGCAAACAGAGTGTCGGTGTCCACGCCGTAGTCGAGCAGCATACCTGCAAGGCGCAACGTTTCTCCGGTGGTGGATTCGTAGCGGAAACGTCCGCTGTCTGTAACCATACCCGTGTACACGTAGGTCGCCGCCTGCTTGTCCACAACAAGGCGATCGGCAAATGTTTGCAAAAAGTACGCAACCATTTCGCATACCGACGAGCGACGATCTTCCACCCACATCAGGTCGCCGTAGGGTTGAATGTTGATGTGGTGGTCGATCTTGATCAGTTCCTTTGCCAACCCGATTTTGCCGTTGCTTATGCGCTCCTGCGTGGCGGTATCGAATACTATTGCCAATGCGCCGTCGTACATTTCGTCGGGCAGTTGCGGTTCGTCGTCACCGAGAAAGGCAAGGTAGTCGGACTTGTCCTCACACACGACGTGGATGTCCTTGTCGGGGTAGGTCAGTTTCAGCACTCGCCCGAAGCCTTTGGTGCTGCCGATTGCGTCACCGTCGGGGCGTATGTGCCGCGATATGATTATGCGGTCGTACTGCTCGATTTTGTCAAGTATTGCTTGCATTGTGGCAAGTTGTTCTGTCATGATATTCTCCTGATGTATTATATTGTGTTTTTTGTGGCAAGTAGGT
>CAKQXG010000162.1 GCA_934281515.1 uncultured Clostridia bacterium
ACCGTACACCCACCGGGTAAATCTATCTTTTTGTATTTTGTTTCGTTACATCGGCCTACTCTACAGGAAAAAATTACATAAAGTTGTCCTAAACGCTTGACATTATAAAAAAAAGAGGGGGGGGGGGTATGCTATAATTAGCATAGAGTGATTGCCCCCGCCGACGGTCAACCTGTTTTGCGCGGTGCAGTTATTCTCTTGTTTGAGGTGCGCGGGCGCTTGCCAAGGCTCCTGCGCACAAATACAAAAAAGGAGAGTCACGATGAAAAAGACAAACAGAAAGAAAGGCTTTACGATCATTGAATTGGTCATTGTAATTGCCGTAATTGGCATTCTTGCCGCGGTACTTATTCCGACGTTTAGCAACGTTATCGAAAACGCCAACGCCGCCGCTGCAAAGTCCAGCGCACGCGCAATTTTTGAAAACGCAACAATCGCCGCGTCCATGGGCAACGTCAGCCTTAACGGTATGATAATCGAGTCCAAGGACGGCAACTACAAGTACATCGTTACCGACGGTCAGTTGGAAGACTACGAGGGAACGGTTGGCACAAATGCAACAACGGTTGACGGCGGTTGGAAAGTGTACATGGAAAAAACTGTCAGTGTAACTGTTGCAAAAGCAGGTGGTTCATACTCATGGGCAAATGGTGATCCTAATCCCGAAGCAGAAGTTTTGGTTGGATTTACGCAAACTACTGGCAAAGTCGCAGTTCTTACAGTGGTTGATGGCGACGGTAACGTTTACTATTCCGAAACAGCTAAGGCAAAGGATGCTAGTAGTAATCTTGACATAAAAACTGGTTTCCGCTTCTATATGTACAATACAAATAACGCTTGGGCAGAAGGTGCCACAGGTAAAGTAACAGGTGTAACCAGCCGCGCTGCAGCTGCAGGTTGGTACAGCTACACTGTTAAGGTTGACGGCGTTGTTACATACAGTGGTGTGTTCTACTACGCGTAAGACGTTGTTTAAGTAGTAAAAAACACTTCAACAATACAACAAGAGTAAAAACGAGAAAGACATTATGCCTTTCTCGTTTTTTGTTTGTCAGATAAAAATTAAACTTTACTATCATTGTGGAAATACGTCACCCTAGGCGATAGTTGATGGAAAACAATATATTGCCACTCAGTACTTGTGTGTAAATAAAATCTTCACAGTCACTATGTTTTACAATGGCATAAAGCTTTATCAGTAGTTTTTAAAAAGGTTTATTCCAACGTATAAAACCGATGGATAGTTTTTGAAAGGATAGGGGTACGGGGGAAGGAAAAACTTTTTTCAAAAAGCTTTCCTTCCCCCGTAATACTTTCATGATAAAAAAACTATTTAGAATAATTCGGTGCTTCTTTGGTTATTTCAACGTCGTGGGGATGGCTTTCGCGTAGGCCTGCTCCCGTTATGCGCACAAACTTGCCGTCGGATTGTAGTTGTGCAAGCGTTGCGCAACCGCAGTAACCCATACCGCTGCGTATGCCGCCGCACAACTGGTACACGGTGTCGGCAAGTTCGCCTTTGTAGGCAATGCGCCCTTCGATGCCTTCGGGCACAAGCTTGCGCATTTCCTTTACGTTGCTCTGGAAGTAGCGGTCGGACGAACCGCGGTTCATTGCCGCAAGCGAACCCATACCGACGTACACTTTAAATCTGCGCCCTTGGTAGATCACTTCTTCGCCGGGGGCTTCTTTGCAACCTGCAAGCAAACTGCCCAGCATTACGCTGTCGGCACCTGCCGCAATGGCTTTGACGATGTCTCCGCTAAACTTGATACCGCCGTCGGCAACTACGCATGCACCCATTTTGTGCGCGACTTCTGCCACGTTCATTACTGCGGTCACCTGTGGGACGCCCACGCCTGCAACAACGCGTGTTGTGCAGATACTGCCGGGACCAATGCCGACTTTTACTGTGTTTGCGCCTGCGTTTATAAGGTCAATTGCCGCTTCAGCCGTGACAATATTTCCTGCTACGATCTGCAACGTGGGGTATTTGGCGCGTATTGCCGCCACGGTGTCAAGTATGCCTTGGCTGTGACCATGTGCACTGTCGACCACAATTACGTCTACATCGGCGGCTACAAGCGCGTCAACGCGTTCCATTGTGTTTGCCGCAACACCTACAGCCGCACCCACGCGCAAACGCCCTAGTTCGTCCTTGCACGCGTTTGGATAGTTGACTGCATTGTCTATATCCTTGCTTGTAATCAGCCCTTTCAGGCGAAATTGCTCGTCCACAATAGGCAACTTTTCTATGCGGTGCGCCCACAAAATCTTTTTGGCTTCGGCAAGGGTGGTGCCTACGGGTGCAGTCACAAGGTGCTCGCTCGTCATAACCTGTGCAATAGGAGTGTCGTCTACGGGCAGATACTTCATGTCGCGGTTAGTTACAATTCCGCGCAGGATACCATCTCCGTCAACAACGGGCAAGCCGCTTATTTTGTACTGCGCCAGTAACTTGTCGGCTTGGGCAATGGTGGCATCCATCGGCAACGTGATGGGGTCGCTTATCATGCCGCTTTCGTTGCGTTTTACCTTGTCGACCTGCGCGACCTGGCACTCGACGGACATGTTTTTGTGTATAAACCCGATGCCGCCTTCGCGCGCCAAAGCAATTGCCATTTCGGCTTCGGTCACTGTGTCCATTGCCGCCGACAGTATCGGCACGTTAAGCGTAATGCTCGGCGTAAGTTTTGTGCACAGACTAACCGCCGCAGGCAACACGTCGGAGCGTTGCGGCACCAGCAACACGTCGTCAAAGGTCAACCCTTCGTATAAAATTTTGTCGTTGTTCATTCCTTTGCCCTCCCGTATACAAAAATTGCCCTATGCAATATATTTGCAAAGGGCTACACAAGTCAGCCGACGGCGCAAGCAAAACCCTGACGCCTGTCAACAGACATCTTGTCGACGAAAAACAATGCGTATTGTAAAATCTGCGTATTTTGCGCCGATTTACGCTTTGTTCGCGGCAAGTAATTTTGTCAATTTTATCAAAAAAAGCCGATTGTGTCAAATGATAAACGCAAAAAAGAAAGAAAAATATTAAATAGGAATAATTATCATTTGTAAAATGCTGGACAAAATCGTTGTTGTGGGATATAATGATAAAGTAAACGACGCAGGCGAAACAGAGTACTGTGCCGTATGCATGGGCAAGTCGTCGGTATAAATGTATCGGCAGATTCCCGCGGGCTTGAATACCGTGTTACCGCGGCGTCGGGCAAAGGAGCAAATAATGAGTTATACAAAATATATTGGAGTGAACGACCATACAACAGACCTGTTTGAGGGGCAATACCGCGTGCCAAACGGTATGTCGTAC
>CAKQXG010000163.1 GCA_934281515.1 uncultured Clostridia bacterium
GATAGCACTATAAAAGTGACCGATAAGAGTGGAAAGTTGACGGTACGTACAAATATCGTATCAAGTAGTGCGGACGTTTTGGTTGGAAATGTACAAACAGAAGGTTCGGGAAACTTGACGGTTATTGATAGGAGTGGAGATACGATAAAGATTGAGGGTATTATCGGTGCACTTACATTGAATGAAGTAGGGAAAACATACGAAATCTTAGGACAGGTAAAAAATCTGTACGTAGAAGCCGGCGTTAATAAAGTAATAGTTAAAGGAAAAGTTACTGTACTTAATGCAAACGATACAGTTACAATTATAAATGAAGGTACAATTGAAACTGCGTATATAGGCGGTGCAAACAGCAGCGTGACAAACAAAGGTGAACTGAACATAGTAAACGTAAAGGGTGTCGGGACAACCATAATAAATGAAAGCCAAGGCGAAATGAAACAACTCAACTTCTACGCCAATGCAACCTTTACAAACGAAGGCAAAGTGGAAACTACAGGTTCTGCCACTACAATGAGAATTTTCACCGACGGAGTAACCGTGGCTGTAAATAACAATGGTACCATATCCAACGCCGATTACTACATGTATTGGATTGAGGTAAACAACGCTCATTTCAATGTGGTTGACGGCGCAAGTAGCAAGACGATATGCCGTGACGTTGAAGTGGTCGACGATAGCAATCAATACAGAGACCATGTCGTAACGGAAGCCACCTATGGTGAAGAAAAGGTTGTTTATAGTGGTAGTAGTATCAATCACACAAAGGCATAGAAATACCGAAATCTCGCTAAAAGTCGAAGTGATTTGATGCCATAAGAGGAAAGGCTGTCATGCGCAGCCTTTTTCTTATGCTTAAATGACGCCAGTTTTGATAAAATATAAAGCCCCTGCTGACGAAAAACAGAGTAAAGTATTGTTCAAATATGACATTTTAGGGTCGCGGTGGGGGATTTGCGTAATAAAACAATTGCTTTAACACAATAAAAATGCTGTATTACGGTAAAAAACGCTTGAATAATTCTCTCTTTTGTGGTATACTATTTCACAGTAAAAATTATACCCAAAAGCGAGTATGGTATCAAACAGTGTTTTGAACCATTTGTGGCGAGAGACATTGTTGATTTTACCGAGATTTTTACACGAAAATAAAAAGTTTTGTTGGAAGCACAGAAGATGGAAGCGAGTGAATTTAACAAAATATTGAAGGAAATCAACAAGGACGACAACGCAGAAAAACTCTACAACACTTACTACTCGACTCTGGTACGTATATTGACGCCGAGCTATGGCAGAAGCGATGCCGAAGATGCTGTACAAACTGTATTTATCAGTTTGCTTAACACGAACAAAGACTTCGGTTACATAGAGCATCCCACGCTGTGGCTGATGACATGTTGTTTCAACAGAGTCAAGAATCTGTCCAAGGTCGAGGCTCGCCAAAGAACATGGGACAAGGTGTACGCGGACGAAATTGTTCAAACAATTGTGCCAGGTTACAGAGATTGTTATCTCAATCAGTTGGAATGTCTCAACGACGAAGAAAAGAAAATACTTTATCTGTACCATTGGTGCGGATTTAC
Organism: uncultured Clostridia bacterium; assembly: GCA_934281515.1. Taxonomy (GTDB): domain Bacteria; phylum Bacillota; class Clostridia; order Christensenellales; family CAG-314; genus Fimimonas. Next base: position 1,584 of record CAKQXG010000163.1, read on the forward strand.
GCATAGAGAAGTCGGCGAGATTCTGAATGTTCCGGGCGCGACTATACGGAAGAGATATTCGCGAGCAATAAAGAAAGCGAAGAAAGTCTACGCTCAACATCACAAATTGATTTAGCGGTAGTTGACTGTCGACGGCGCAACTGTACAACAAACGGCGCAGTTGCTTGCCAGATAGACGTATTATCGCCTATTGAAATATGACCAAAGTTTTAAAAAGTTTAGTTCGGGGAAGGAAATGCTTTTGGAAAAGTTTTCCTTCCCCGTATTTTTTATAGTATAAAAATAATAAAATAAAACCCTCAAAATATGCTTGCTTTTTGGGGGCGGATGTTGTACAATATCATTGCTCGTAGTATGAGCACACCTTGCTGTGGCTACCTGTCACAGCCAAAAGTCCATAAGGAGGTAAAGATAGTTATGAACAGTTACGAATTGTTGTACATCATCGACAACGGTCTTGCAGACGAAGCCAAGGAAGCTTTGGTAAACAAGATCAACGCAGTCGTTACGGACAACGGCGGAACGGTCGACGGTATTGACAAGTGGGGCACACGCAAACTTGCATACGCCATCAACTACAAGACCGAAGGCTACTACGTATTGGTAAACTTCTCCGCACCCGCAACTCTTCCCGACGAAGTGGAACGCGTACTCCGCATCACCGACGGTATTATGCGCTTCATGGTTGTCAAGAAGTAACAGCACAAAGGGAGACACAGTATGAACAAAGTATTTTTGATTGGCAGACTTACACAAGATCCTACCACCAGCTCGTTTGACTCGGGTCACTCCTACTGCCGTTTTTCTATCGCCGTCAACCGCGCATACAGCCGTGACGGGGAAAACAAGGCAGACTTTATCAACATCATCACTTGGGACGCGCTTGCACAAAACTGCGTCAAGTACCTTGTAAAGGGTAGCCAGGTGGCGGTTGTGGGTAGCATCCAGACGGGCAGTTACGAGCGTGACGGCGTCAGACGTACAACGTTTGACATCCGCGCCGACCAAGTGGAGTTTTTGTCGCGTGCTAATCAAGGCGGAGCAACGCAAGGCGCTCCTGCACAAGCTGCCGCACGCCCCGGACGTGACCAAGCCATGGACGAACTGCGCGAAGTTTCGACCGACGACAGCGACATGCCTTTCTAATAAAGGAGAATAACAATGGAAAATAAAGAATTTAAAAAGCCCATGAGAAAGCCGGCTCGCAGAAAGGTTTGCAATTTCTGTGTGGAAAAGTCCGAGTACATCGACTACAAAGACGTTGCCAAGCTCAAGAAGTATCTTACGGAAAGCGGCAAAATTTTGCCTCGCCGTATGACAGGCGTTTGCGCCCGTCACCAAAGAGAGCTTGCGGTTGCTATCAAGCGCGCTCGTCAAATGGCTTTGATTCCGTACGTAGCCGACTAGTTTGCGACACGTGCGTGCATCGTCAACGGACATCACTTACGACAAAGGGGACTTGTGTATAAATGCAAGTCCCCTTTTGAATAGCACATAGTGCAAAATACCGCTATGTTGTGATTTGTGCAAGAACATCGCACCCACCTAATGTTGACACTGACTTGTGTGTACGCGGTAGTGCCAGGGACAGTTCTTAAGTTGTCTCCACTCACACGTACCTGACTCACATAAGTTTTTGAAAGGATAGGGGCGCGGGGG
>CAKQXG010000164.1 GCA_934281515.1 uncultured Clostridia bacterium
TTCGGAAAAACGCGTTTTCGGCGAGTTTGCCGATGACATTGCCAAGCAATATGTAGTAACCACATTGCCTAACGGCGTAAAAGTAGGCATTATCGGGGTGATTGGTAAGGATCAGATCACGTCGATTTGTTCGGATAAGGTTGCCGATATCGGTTTTAAAAATCCGATCGAAGTCATCCCGTCGCTTGCAAACAAACTTCGCGCTGACGAAGGCTGCCATGTAGTGGTGGTCAGCATCCATGCGCCTGCGGAAACTTTGTTTAATGCCGACGGTTTTAATATTGACGACTACGCAGACGCCGTTTTTTGCGCGCATAGTCATGAAGTCGAACGAGCCATGACTTCGGGCGGAACACCGTTTTTGCAGGGCGGAAGCAAAGGGCAAATGATTTCTCATATACGGCTTAACATAGCGGCGGAGGAAGTCAACTGCAATCTTTACGAGAACATCAATTTTTCCTACGCATGGAACAACGATAACAATGTACAGACAATTGTCGACAAGTATATTGCCAAACTGGAAGTCTCTGCCGATACCGAGATTGCCGTGGCTGACCAAAAAATGGCTTCCGACGGCGAAGTGCCACGTCTGGCATGTCGTGCAATGGCTGAGTACGCGGTAAGTCAAGGACACGACATAGTGCTGGCTCTGTGCAACTACGGACGTACGTTTATCGATGCAGGCACAATTACCTATGGTGAGTTGTACAAGGCATTGCCGTTTGACAACACGGTGTATATTGCAGAGGTTACAGGCGCAAATCTGTTGTCACTGTGCAGGTACGGCAACTTTATTTGGCGCGTTTCGGGCGAGCAGGTTGTCAATGACTCCGGGCATGTGTACAAAATTGCCGTCATTGATTACGTGCTTATGCATCAGAATTCCGATCGCATGTACGACAAAACCTATTCGGCGTTTCAAAGCGGTCGAATGAAACCGATTGCTCTTACGAAGGCAGACGGCAGCGCATACAACTATCGCGAAATGACCCGTGATTTCCTTATGCGTCAAGACCTTGCAGGCAACACGATTGCAGCGGAACTGTACAACGGCAAAAATGTCTACACCAACACATCGCTTGTCGGCTCATCGGTTACTTTGTCTCCTTTGCAATAGACGATTTCGCTCGGCTTGGCTTCGTTTATCGATTGTCGGAAGTGTCGAGTCTGTATCGATAAAAGTTGCGTTGCGCCACATACAATAACCATTCTATTAAGCTATAAATATGACCTGGTTTGTCGATATTTGTAGTAACATGGTAAGATTTTGCAAAAAATTTACATACATTCTTCCAAATTACTCTTGAAAGAATTTGTAAATTGTGCTAATATAGTAAAAGTAAGTGAACAAATATCGATTTGTTTGCGGCGTAGCAAACCGTATGTTTATGTCAAGTCGCAGACAAGTTTAGTTGTACTGCAAGGATTATCGGATGATTTACGACCTTCAAAAAGCCAGTCTGCTCAAACGCTTTTCGGCGTTTCTGCTGGATATGATATTGTTGTGTACGATTGCGGTGGGGTTTGCCTTGCTTGTATCTGTAATTGTCGACTTCGACGGATATGCGCAAAAGATGCGCGATGCCGAACAGGTCTGCATTGACGCAGGCATAGACACAAAGACCATCACGCGCGAACAATACGACGAATTATCTGCGGAACTTAAAAAGCTGTACAACGATTACGACCAAAGTATAATGGTGTGCTTTTCCCTGATTGTCACGGAAGTTTCCATCGGTTTGTTTCTGGCGTTTCTGTTGTGCGAGTTTGTCATTCCGCTGTTGCTTAAAAACGGTCGCACCGTAGGCAAAAAGGTGTTCAACATCGGCGTAATGCAAATAAACGGTATACGCGTGCGCGCGGTATCGGTGTTTGTACGCGGAATGCTGGGGAAGTATGCGATAGAAACAATGGTACCTTTGCTGCTGCTCACATTCTTTTTTATCATCACGCACGAGTTGTTTTTGCTGATTGTATTTGTCGCGATAGTAATACTGCAAGTCGTATTGTTTTTCGCTACAAAAACGTACTCGTTTATCCACGACGTGCTGTCAAGTACGGTGGTTGTGGACTTGGCAACACAAATGATTTTTGAAACACCCGACGATCTTGTTGCTTACAAGGAACAAGTACACCAACAACAAGTCGCCGACAACAATAAGTACTAACCCATCGGGGGAGGAATATATGAACAAACAAACGTTGTGGAAAAACATAACATACTTTGTGGGTGGTCTTGCCGTTATATGTGCCGGTATGTTGTTTATGGTGCTTGGCGATCTACTGCTTAAAGCAACGTCCTCTATTTTGCTGGTGTTGATTATTTTCAGCCTCGGCAGCACGGTTTGTTGGTTTGTTTCCGGCTTTTTTAAGGAAGAGCCCAAGAAGTGCAACCTTATGAAAGGCATTGCGCTCGGTTTGGCTTTGATTTTTGTAATATTGCTGTTTTTGTATCTGTACAATATGGTTTTTGCTTCGGCTGCCGCTTCAAAAGGCTTTTTGGAGGCATTTTCTCTAACTAAGGCGAACAAGGTTGAGGCAAAAGTATACAACACGGTAGTTGTAATTATCACATTGGTTATTTGTGCCATCGGTATGGTGGGGCAAGCCCTAAACATTTTCTTTTGCAACAAGTGGAAGGAAGAATAGCATGGATTTTTTAAGTCGATACGTTTATTTTTTACGTACTCGGCTTTTTGTTGTACAAACTAACAGTCACAAGGAAGGTAGACATGAAAGTAATTTTGCAGGATTTGACCAAAATTTTCGAAAGCCGTCAACAAAAAGGCAAGGAAGTTGTTGCTGTAAACAAGTTTAACTACGAAATTCCCGACGGCAAACTTATCGGTTTGTTGGGTCCCTCCGGTTGCGGTAAAAGCACAACGTTGTATATGATCAGCGGTTTGCAAAAGCCGACGGCAGGCAAGATTTTCTTCGGCGAAGAGGACGTTACCGAGCTCAGCCCCGAAAACCGCGGCATTGGCTTGGTGTTCCAGAACTATGCTCTGTATCCGCACATGACGGTCAAGCAAAACATCATGTTCCCGCTCGAAAACCTGAAAGGCGCCGACAAAATGAAAAAGTCGGAGATGTTGGAACGCGCCTATCACGTGGCAAAGCTTGTCCAGATCGACGAGCTTATGGACCGCAAGCCCCACGTGTTGTCGGGTGGTCATCAACAACGTGTAGCAATTGCCCGCGCACTTGTCAAGAT
>CAKQXG010000165.1 GCA_934281515.1 uncultured Clostridia bacterium
TTCCCTTTTCAGTGTTTCGTGTTGGTAAGGAAGGATGGACACGGGGAAGGAAAAGACTTTCTTCCAAAAGTTTCCTTGTCCCGAAGTATACTTCGCACTCAATGTACATTTTGTTTAATGATTGCAAAAGTCGCTTAAAAACGTTTGCTTTATTTAGTTTTGTATGCTATAATGTGTAATTGCTAGGATAGGGCATTGTGCCTTGTCGCATGTTTTGTACATTATTATGCAAACGGTGGTGCGTTCACCGTTTCGGAGGAAAGTTACAATGAAATATACGCAAAAAAGAGAAAAGAACACACTTACAATCACGTTTAAGATGGATACGACCGAGTGGGCAGACTTCGACAAGCGCGCTTACGAGCAAAACAAAGGCAAGTACAATGTGCCCGGTTTCCGCAAAGGTCACGTCCCCAAAAACGTATTGGAAAACAGATACGGCAAAGGTCTGTTCTTCGAGGACGCTCTTTATCTCGCTGCGCAGGAATATTACAACCAATTTTTGGATAAGAATAAGAAGGTCGAACCCGTTGCTCGTCCCCAAATCGACGACAAGTCCATCAAGATGGACGACAAAGGCATGACTTTTGCGGTAGTTGTCACCGTCAAGCCGGAAGTTACTCTCGGCGAGTACAAAGGACTGACCATCGAAAAGATTGCCACACAGGAAGTCAAACCTCAGGACATCGACGCAGAACTTGCGCAAGTGCGCGAGCGTAACGCCCGTTTCGTGGAAGTTACCGACCGTCCCGTTGCCGAAGGCGACCAAATCAACCTTGACTACTGCGGCAAGGTCGACGGCGTTGCGTTTGCAGGCGGCACTGCCGAAAAGCAAACGTTGGTCATCGGATCGCACAGCTTTATCCCCGGTTTCGAAGAACAACTTGTCGGTATGACCATCGGCGAAACCAAAGACATCGACGTAACTTTCCCCACCGAGTACCATGCGGAAGAACTTGCAGGCAAGGCGGCAGTGTTTACCGTTACCGTCAATGCAATCGAAGTCAAGCAACTTCCCGAGCTTGACGACGACTTTGCAAAGGACGTAAGCGAATTTGACACACTGGAAGAGTACAAAGCCGACATCGCAAAGCATATCGGCGAGCGTTACCAGACCGACGCCGACCGCGCAAACGAAAGCAAACTTGTAGAAACTGTTGTCGACAATGCAACCGTCGACATCCCCGTTGAAATGATAGAAGAACAAATCGACAGTTACATCGAGGACTTCAAGTACCAATTGATGTACCAGGGTCTCAACATCGACGCTTACTACAAGTATACAGGCAGCAACGAAGCTACTCTTCGCGGCAACTACCGTGAACGTGCCGAAAAGGCAGTACGCACGAGACTTGTATTTGAAGCCATTGTCAAGGCAGAGAAAATCAAGGCTACGGCAAAACAAATTGAAGCAAAAGCAAAGGCTTACGCAGAAGGCATCGGCAAGAGCTACGACGACTTTATGAAGGAAAACGGCGAACAAGCCAAGGTGTACTTTGAAAACGAAGTTATCACCGAAAACCTCATCGAGTTGTTGAAGAAAGAAAACACGATTGCGTAGTTTTCTACCGATACCATGCGCCGACCGATGAAATGCACTTACAGCTAACCGGACGGTGCGGCTTTACAAAAGAATAAGTATCCGCGGTGGCGTTGCGCTGTCTCTGCGGAGAATGTTTGGGAAGATTTGCGCTTACTGCCGATTTTTCCTGAAAAGCAAATTCAACGTCGGGAGCGGATTGGCTGTTCCCGACGTTACGTTTCAACAGCAATTACAACGGTTTGCGCCTGGTCGCAAACATTGTTTGCAAATAAGTAACGGGTGTCGTCCGTCTGCCGCGCCCGAAACAAGGAGGTTAGATATGAATCTTGTACCTATGGTAGTGGACCGCACCGACAGCGGCGAACGCAGTTTTGACATATACTCCCGCTTGCTGGAGGATCGTGTTGTATTCCTTAGCGGCGAGGTGACCGACGAGTTGGCAAACCTCGTTGTCGCGCAACTTATCTATCTTGAAAGCAAGGATCCCACCAAGGATATTTCGCTGTACATCAACAGCCCGGGCGGCTCGGTGTCGGCAGGACTTGCCATCTACGACACCATGAACTACATCCGTTGCGACGTGTCCACAATTTGTATCGGACTTGCCGCAAGCATGGGCGCGTTTCTGTTGAGTAGCGGTACCAAGGGCAAACGTTATGCTCTGCCCAACAGCGAAATCATGATCCATCAGGTGTTGGGCGGTGCGCAAGGTCAAGCTACAGACGTAGAAATACAGACCAAGCAATTGCTTAAAATCAAGCAAAAGCTCAACCGCCTGCTTGCCGAAAACGTCGGTCGCGACATCGCCGAAGTGGAGCGCGACACCGAACGCGACAATTACCTGTCGGCTGACGAAGCCAAGTGCTACGGCATCATCGACCAGGTGTTTACAACACGTGTGTAAACCTCAAACTTAACTAATCGGAGTTATCTATAAATATGATTCAACATTGTTCTTTTTGCGGAAAAGGAGAAGATCAGGTGCGCAAAATGCTTGCCGGTCCCGGCGGAGTGTGTATTTGCGACGAGTGCGTAAAGTTGTGCACCGAGATTCTCGAAACAGATACGGTTGGCAATGCCAAACATGTTGCCGACGACTTTGTGTTGCCCAAACCCGAAGAAATCAAGTCCAGACTTGACGAATACGTGGTGGGACAGGACCTTGCCAAGCGCACTCTTGCGGTTGCCGTGTACAACCATTACAAGCGCGTGCTTAACAAGGACAAAACCGACGACGGCGTTGAGTTGGAAAAAAGCAACATTCTTATGTTGGGTCCAACGGGTTGCGGCAAAACATTGCTTGCCAAGTCGCTTGCGCGCATACTCGACGTGCCGTTTGCCGTTGCCGACGCAACAACTCTCACCGAAGCAGGTTATGTGGGCGAGGATGTGGAAAACATTCTGCTTAAACTGATCCAGGCCGCAGACTACGACGTCAAACGCGCCGAACGTGGCATAATCTACATCGACGAAATCGACAAGATTGCCAAGAAGTCGGAAAACGTATCCATTACAAGGGACGTTTCGGGCGAAGGCGTGCAACAGGCTTTGTTGAAGATTTTGGAAAGTACCGTTGCCAACGTGCCTCCGCAAGGC
>CAKQXG010000166.1 GCA_934281515.1 uncultured Clostridia bacterium
GTACAATGCGGTGGGTTACCGACATCGTTTCGCCTACGGGAAAGTAGGTTATTATGTCGCCCACCGAGTAGCTGTCGGCTTTGTCTATCACTATCATGTCACCTGCCTCGATGCTGTCCGACATGGACGGCGTTGCAATCACCAGCACCGACTTGCCGAAAAACGACGGTATCGACGACTTGTTGACAAACTTGTCTATCGCCAGCGTGCAAGCTACAAACAGCAGCAGTGCAACCAACAGCAGCGACAGCACCTTGCATACAACGGAGAATACTTGTCCGACGGTTATTTTGTTGTTTTCCATTTGTGTCACGGTCGTAATCTCCCTGTATTGTTTCATTGTGTCGGGCACAAGCTTCACTTTGTTATTGTTTCTGCGGTAATGACTATCGTCACTTCGTATTCTGCGCCGACAATTCCTACCACGGTGTCGTGATTGTCGTTGTCGTTGTCAAATTTCCACTCCCACTGTAGGTAAAACGAGCGGGAACTATCTTTGTATATTACCACGTATTCAACTTCAAATCCGTCATCCGTTTCGGTCAGTGCAAGACTTTGTCCTGCCGACTCCAACAGGTAGTCGATTTTGGGTAGAATCGTGTTGTCTGCGTATTTAAGCTTAAATCGGATTGTGCATTTCAAATCGGCTGCGGTGGGGTTGTTTACCATAAAGGAGTACCGCCCTTTGTCGCCGGGTTTGATTTGCTCGCTTCCGAATATGTCTATTTTGTCCGTCGCGCCCCATGTTCCGTCGGTGTCTACCACCGTAAATTCGGGTACGATCGGTTTGCTGAACTCTACCGCTACAACGGCAAACACTACGCTTGCCAGTATCAGCAGCAGTACCAGCGTTATCACAAGGTTGCGAAACAGATTGCTTTTTACCGAGCCTTCTCGCTGACCGTTGCGGTACAGGTGCCGCCCGTCTGTAACAAACGCGTCGGCGGTGGCGTTTGCGTCGCCTACGCGCTTGCATCGGGCAAAGAAAACATGGTTGATGTCGTACAACTTGTCCTTACGCAAAAAACACAGCAAAGCGCCGTTGTCGTCAACGATCATCTTTGCCCCGACAAGCGGCTTCACCGTCTTACCTATGGGATCTTTTGTAAATTTTGCGTTGGTGTTCATATGTGCGATTCGTAACGGATTTTTGCTACCGTGTATGTTTTTTCTTTACAATTTCCGCCAAGACAGCGGTGCTTTTGAGTTGTATCGACAGTCCTGGCGGATTATAAATTAGAGTGTTCTTGTATGAGGGTTATTAGCCTTGGATTTGTTCAACTGTTACTGTAAGGTTGAAGATGATTGTAGTTTTGCTATCTGTAACGGTAACACCATTGATTTCGGCACCGGTGGAACCGTTTGCAATCATACCGAGTGTTGTGTCGAGAACGTCTTTTGCACCGTCAACATGGAAAGCCCATTTCCAAGAAATAGTGTAAGTCTTGGTTGCAGCCGTATTTACTTCGTATGTGTCAGCAATTCTTCCAAGTTCCTCTTGAAGCTTAGCAAATGTGCCATTTGTTACTATATCAGAAGTACCATCGTTAAGAGTCCACACAACGGGAGCGTAGGTCGTGGCGGCGCCGTCTTTTGTATAGGCAAGCGCGATGTCGTTTCCTTCAAGTTTCATTGTCATCTTTGCGCGAACTTCGCTCGTTCCGCCAACTTTGATGGTCATGGAGCCGGTTGCGCCGGGGGCAACAACGTTTTGTTCAGCAGTGCTTGCCTTGATGGTGATGGTGCCGTCGGTTCCAACTACGCTATTAGTAGTGTTGTCCCATTTGTAGCTTTCGCCAAACAAATTGTCAGCATTGGCGTCAATCGTAAATCCCCATTTTGCAACTGTTGCAGTGCCGGTTCCTTTTTTGCTCGTCAAGTACTTGGACAGAGTGTATCCGCCAAAGCCGATGACTGCAACAAACAGGAGAAGGAGTCCGATAATGATGAAGGACTTCAGGTTGCTTCTTTTTTGCGTGTCTTGATTTTGTCTCATTGTGAGAACCTCCAAAAAATATTTTTTTACAATATCGGGCAATTTACCGTCGCTAAACAAAAAAAGGTTGCAATGATCTCCTTACACATGCACGCATGCATTATGTAAGCGGACAATTGCAACCGGGCGGACTTGGCGCAGAAAATAAAAAAAGGTTGCAAACGTACCTTATTTAGGTACAGATTGCAACCGGGCTAACTTTCTGAACAAAGTTCCTTGGCTTTGCGTCACCGCCTCACGACGGTTTTGCCAAATATTCGTTTAGCAACGAGCATTTCGCTCGTATGCAAGCGTAGGATAACACACCAAACCTCACTTGTCAAGCATTTTTTCGACAAAAAACGAGAAAAAATGCAAAATTTCACAATTTCGAAGAGTAAAGACCGCTTTCAAGGATATCCTTGATTTTTCTTGACGTCAAGTATCTTGCGCATTATATACAGTGTTGACTGTGTTGACTGTGGACAAAACTTTGCGCTACATTATTTCAAACAGAACTGTCCACACGCAAAGAAAGGGCGGCGAAGTGCCGGGAAAGACAAAAAAAGAGTGCGCCGAATTTGCACACTCTGTTTTTTGGCGACTCAATGCCGAGCCGCCCATATGGCTAGGGTAGCAGGATTTGAACCTGCGAGTGACGGAGTCAGAATCCGTTGCCTTACCGCTTGGCGATACCCCAATAGCTTGTATATTATATACCAGACAAAATCTTTTGTCAAATGAATGACGCCAATCGATAAAAAATATTTGTGTTTGTGTCGATTGCTTGTATACGATGCGTTTGGGTGAATTATTACGTCTTTTTATTTGTATTCGGTTGTTAGAAATCACATACGTACGCAAAATTTTGTGACAAAAGCGACAGTTTACATACTGCCGCTTTGTATTGATCCGATTTATTTGGTTGTCAGGTTGATACTTGGCAAGCGCTTTTACAAGCTAAACGAACAAAAATTAAACTTCATTCGACTTGTCAAATGGGCAACTACATTTCGTAGTGCAGGGGGTATGTCAGGTAAGTTACTTCTTCCAGTTCGTCTGCCGTTACG
>CAKQXG010000167.1 GCA_934281515.1 uncultured Clostridia bacterium
GTCCAAGGCACAGGAACAAAGCAAAATCTTGTCGTTGGTGAAAACAGATTTGAAATCACTGTTTCCGTCGGCGAGGAAAAGGCTACGTACACCGTTATCGTCAATCGCGCAAAGAGCAGTGTAAAAACCATTGCAAGTATCATGGTAGACGGCACTGCCGCAACATACAATCAAGATGATGCAACATACACGGCAACCGTCGGCAAGTACACCGCAACCGTAGTAATCACGCTTGATAGTGCGGTTGCAAGTTACGCACTTGACGAAGAAATCGGCACACTTGACGAGGGCGACAACGAATTTGTCATCACCGTGACGGCAGAGGACGGCACGACGGCAACCTATACGCTGGTGCTTAACGTTGTTTTGCCGATGTTCAAAGTTAGCTACGTCGGCAATATCGACGGCGCCGTTACCAACGAGGGCTACACCTACAAGTACGGCGAAAAGCAATCGCTCAACATTACAATTGCAACGGCTTACACGCAATCGTACAAAAATCTTGTGGTTACCTACAAAGTGGGCGACGGCGAGGCAAAATCCGTAACGCTTGACGAAAACTACGGGTTTGAAGTACCCTCGGCGGAAGCAATCGGCGACATTGTAGTGGAGGTCAAAGGTATTGCAATCAACACCTACACAATCACCTATCATCGTGGTAACGAAACCACAACCGAAACGGTAGAGCATGGTAGTGACGCGAAAAATGCGGCAATCACACCTAGCACCGAAACAAAGGACGTGCTTGACGGCTACACCTACATGCACGACGAAAAATGGGTTACCGAAGACGGCGGCATGATTGTTGCAAACCTTACAAACATCACTGCGGATATGCACGTGTACTACAAGGACGAAGTTCTTGTACGTAGCGAAGTTGCGTACTACAAGCCTATGGACGGAGCCGTTACGTATTACACAATCAAGCAAATGAACGGCTATGTCGCAGGTTTGGAAAACGGTGGCGTTGTATTTAAGGTACTCATCAAGTCGGTTGCGACGGACGGTTCTTCCGAAGAAGAAGGCAAGACGTCGTTTGTTATTTACGGTACGGCAGTTTATGATCCCGCAAATGAAATGGGCGTTTCCGTGATGGCAAGCGAACTCAACAAGTGGTTTACGGTAAAGGCAAGCGCAGCCGATAAGAAGGTTACAGTTTATAGACCTGACGGAACAGTGGTAGCGGAAAAGACGTTTGAAGCATACGCCGCAGATACTATATCTCTCGCAATCCACGCCGATGCAGCAGTTGCGGCAGTCAATCCCGCTATCCCCGAGCTTTGCACAGTAACATACCTTGACGAGAACGGCGCACAACTCAAAGTTGAGAAAGTTGTAAAAGGTACTGCGGCAACCTACACATACAGCAAGGATGTCGAAGACCTTGGCGACGGATATATGCGTATTTGCAACGGAGCAACTTGGGTAAATGCAAGCGGTGAATCCGTTGATTTGACAGCGGTATCCGCCAATGTTACAGTGACATACAAGTCTGCAGAAGTACTTGTGTACAAAAACATTGCAAAGTATGACGATAACAAGGGCCTAAATTATAAATCTGTTGTGTCCATCAACAAATTTATTACTGCCGACAGTAACAACATCGTAAGGTTCAAAATCAGACTTAACAATGCGTCCGGTACAGCCTTTAACATCTATGAAAACACAAGTTGGACCGAAAATAATATCGGACAATGGGTAGAGGGAAATGATCTGAACACGAAGTGGTATCTTGTCGAGTTTGATCTTAACACCCACGTGTGCAAAATCTACAACGACGGTGTCGCCAATGCCGATCATACAAAGACCTTTGCTATTGTGGATATTAACAAGATCTCCGTCGCTGTAGGCGAAGGCAGTGTCGACGTTGCGGTAGTAAATGCGGAGATTGTTAACATGGAGTTTTACGACACCGACAAAACCACATTACTACATTCGGAATTGGTTGTAAAGGGTGCCATAAGTTACGTTCACCAATTCGAAACCGACAGCGAAGGCTACACAAAGACAGTCGATACGTGGTTGCCCATTGATGGAAGCGCAATCAAAGTTTATGCGGCAAAGACAACGTACTCCAAGACAACGGCAAATCCGAAGCTGTTCAATTATGTCACGTTAAGTGACCTAAACAAATACGTTGTTGCAAATGAAAACGGAGTTGCCACGTTCAAGGTTAAATTTACATTCAGTGAGTGGACTAGTTTCAAACTCTTCGAAACAGCACAAAGCACTGAACCAACAATGCAAATTGGTCTTGATGTGAGCTTGAGCGGAAAGTGGTTTACGTTTGAACTCGATACAACCAATAAGACTTTGAAAATGACCAAGCCTGACGGTACGGAGCAAACATACGATATAACGTCTACTAACGTTTCAGGCTATGCCTTTATGAGAGTGGGGGACAATACGTTTGACATGGAAGTAGTGAATTTGTAATCTGTTTCCAATAATTTCATCGAGCGAGGGGACACCCCTCGCTCTTTGAAATTAAACTCTTTGTAAGCAAAAAAACAATACGTTATGAAAAATCTTGAAATAATTGCTTTTTCCATAGACCTTGCAAGGCAAAAAGAAAGAACGGAGTTTGTCAAAAATCAAATGAAATTTTGCCGTACCAACGGTTACAACACCGTGTTGCTGTACTTGGAGGCAAGTGTGCGCACAAGCGTTACGGCATTTTTCGACGAGGCTTCTTCGTACTCGCTTGACGAGATTGCCGACATTGTAAGCTATGGCGAACGCATAGGACTTGACGTAGTGCCTGCGTTTGAAACGCTTGCCCATATGGAGAAATTCTTTGTCTATGAGCAGCTTTCCGACCTTGCCGAGTTTGACGACGAACATAATCAAGGACGAGATTTTTGCTCGCCGCTATACCCGCGCGGAAGCCACGGTTGCGTAACAAATCCTCGTTTGCAAAGTTTTACCGACAAGTATGTTGCCGAAGTCTGCGGCGTGTTCCACAGCAAGTACGTGCATATGGGCATGGACGAG
>CAKQXG010000168.1 GCA_934281515.1 uncultured Clostridia bacterium
CTGCAAGGCCCACTGTTGTAGTTGTCTTGCCCTCGCCTGCCGGTGTTGGCGAAATCGCCGTTACCAGGATGACTTTACCGTCTTCCCTGTCCTTTTTTCCCTCCAGGATATTATAATCTATCTTGGCTTTGTAGTTGCCGTACAGTTCCAATCGGTCGGGTGTAATTCCTATTTTTTGGGCTATATCCGTTATATTTTGCAGTTTGCACTGCCGAGCGATTTGTATATCAGTCAATGCGTACCTCCGTGTTGCACATAAGCACCTATACAGTTTATCAAATAATAGTGTTTTTAGCAAGTATTGTGGGGTGAATTACGGGAGAAGGAAAACTATTTAAGGTTTTCCTTCTCCTGCACCGCGTTTAGTTTGCGGAAAGCCTGCTTGCTCTCCGCATATCAAATAAGAGATGTGCCTTCGTCGCGCAAAGATTATTCACGGGCGAAGTATATCACCAAATTCCGTTATATGCGCCGTCTGCTACCAGCCGTTGCAAGGCTTGTTGCACTTCCGGCAGGTCGTCGCGATAGGTAATGCCGTGCCATTTGTCCTCGTTGCGATACACCTTTACCGTTGCTTTGCCTTCGGCGAGTATTTCCGAAATAACCGTCGGTATCAAAAACTCGTCTTTTTGCAAGTCGGCTTGGGCAAGGAACAACTTGTATTTGCGTTCCAGATGGTCAAAAATATCGGTTGCAAGACCCCACAGGTTCATCGAAACGGGCGTGTCGGGTGGCAACACAACGTCTTTGCCGTCAAGTACGCCGTGTCCGTCTGCGGTAATCTTGTAGCACTCGGTGACATCGGCAAGGTAGCCGTCCTTAACCGTACATACACCGCGCGTAACCGAGCCGTGTTCGCTGACAGTCTGCCCCAGGCTGTACGCCGTCATGGCATATTGCCCCTGTTCGGCAGATTGTAAATGCCTGTATATCTCGTCAAAGGCATGCACGCCGTAATAGTCGTCGGCATTTATGATGACAAACGGACCATCCACGACATCGCGGCAGCACAACACCGCTTGCCCTGTACCGAAAGGCTTGGTGCGCCCTTCGGGAAGGCAATCCGTAGGCTGAAATACGTACCGCACATCCACGTGCGCCGCCAATCTGTTGCCTACAAGCTCGCGGAAATCCTGTTCCATATCGTGTCTGATGATAAACACAAACTTGTCAAAGCCTGCGCGCGCCGCGTCAAACACCGAAAAGTCCACTATCGCTTTGCCGTCGGGCGTGATACTCTGCGCCTGTTTAAGTCCTCCGAATCGACTGCCCATGCCGGCAGCCATCACTACCAGAGTTGCTGACATAACTCACTCCTATGCTTGCCTCACATATCACAACGCAAATCGCGGCGACGGGCAAGCCAATGATAATTTGATTATATTGTATCATATTAGGCAAAAAAACTCAATAAAATAGTTTTGTGAATTTTTACAGAGCAAATATTGCAATACCGCCCGTTTAAACCGCGGTTTTTGCTTTAAAAAACGTGTCATAAGTTTTGTAGCGGTCAAATTGCCTGTCAAAACACGGTTCGGAAGCCTATCCGACAAAATAATTTTGACAAACATACGAAAAACCCTTGATTTTTTTTCGGTAATTTGTTACAATAATCTAGCGTTGTGGCACCATAGCCAAGAGGTAAGGCAGAGCTCTGCAAAAGCTTTACCCCCAGTCCGAATCTGGGTGGTGCCTCCAAAAGAAAAAGCACTTCTTAATGAAGTGCTTTTTCTTTTGGAAATGAAGCGCGCAAAGACGGCGCATGAATAATGAAGTAAGCTTTTGGCTTATGAAGTAACTTTACGCCTCATTGTTCAACATAGCAAACTTTTTGATTTTAGAAAGGTTGCCGCAAGCGGATTTCACTCCTCAAGCGACAGTCTTTATTTTATATCTCAATTACCCCACAGTATTCGCTTAAAACACGGCTACACCTTTACGACGTAGTCGGACTTGCGTTTGGCAGTTTCGGCAGGCGCAACCGCAGTGTATCCTAACGCAATCGCTCCCACGCCGCGCAATTTTTCGGGCAACCCCCACTCGCACAAAAGTTGTTTGCCTTGTTCGCTGTCGAAGATCTCGCGTTCTCTGTGCACCCACACCGTGCCCAAACCCAACGACTCGGCGGCAAGCATCATGTTTTGCAGTACGCAACTACCGTCCTCGACAAAGGTATTGACCGTGCCGTCTGCCAATACAAGTATAACGACGGGTGCACCGTAGTACGGGTCGATGTTTAAACCAAGTACCTGAGCATTGAGAAGGGCAATTTGCTTGCGATAGTTTTCATCGGTAACGACAACGATCGTCGGCGATTGTTTACCGCGACCTGTGGGCGCATAAGTGCCGGCCTCACATACAGCGTCGATTAACTCTTGCGGCACCGCATCTGTTTTGTATGCGCGTATGCTTCTGCGCGACTTGATTGTTTCCAAAACCTGATTTGTCATTACATTACCTCCCGAAAAAAAAATGCCACCGCCCGATATGGGCGCGTGGCAAAAATAAGTTTCCCATTCAAAATTCCATACCGATTTTGTACTTGCAGTGTAGCACAAACAAAACGGGTTGTCAACGTTTTTGTCAGCCGTTCATTTCTTGTTGCAGGGCACTCAACACATCGGCTATATCTTGCGACAAGCACAAGGATTGAGCTTTTATTTCGTCGGGAGCATATGGCATGTCGGCATTTATACAGACGTAATTCGCGCTTTTGTTCTGCGCCGTCAACCGCCAAAACGGAAATTTGATTATTACGGGGGTATTCATACCTACGCCAAGTTCAAGATACACCACTCTTTTGCCCTTGTTTGCCGCCAAAAACTCTTCGTAGCGATTACAAGCAAAGTGCCAACCTTCGTCTTCGACAAACTTGTCGTCGCACCGCAAATTCATTGTCATCGGCTTGCCGCAAACGGGACATTTCGGCACGAGTTCGGACGGGATTTTCATATCGCGTTGATTTTTTACCATTTTACGAACGAT
>CAKQXG010000169.1 GCA_934281515.1 uncultured Clostridia bacterium
CCCGTGCATAGACGTATTTTGTACTCCATGGGAGAACTTAACCTGTTTAACGACAAGCCGTATCGTAAGTGCGCTCGTATCGTAGGCGACGTGCTTGGTAAGTACCATCCTCACGGCGACAGTGCCGTCTACGAGGCCTTGGTACGCCTTGCGCAGGACTTTTCAATACGTTGCCCACTGGTAGACGGACAGGGCAACTTCGGCAGCGTAGACGGCGATCCTCCGGCTGCACAACGTTATACCGAGGCAAGACTCAGCAAGATTGCCGCCGAGATGTTGCGCGAAATCGACAAAAACACCGTCGACTTCTATCCCAACTTCGACAACACGCTTATGCAACCGGTAGTGTTGCCCAGCCGCTTCCCCAACCTGTTGGTCAACGGTGCCGACGGTATTGCCGTAGGTATGGCGACGAATATTCCGCCTCACAACCTCGGCGAAGTAATCAACGGCGCAATTGCGGTAATGGACAATCCCGATATCACGGTTGAAGAATTGATGAAGTACATACCTGCTCCCGACTTCCCTACGGGCGGTATCATGATGGGACGTGTAGGTATCCGCAACGCATACAAGACAGGCAAGGGCAGTATTTTGTTGCGTGCCAAGACGGAAATTGAGGAGCACAACGGCCGTCAACGTATCATTGTAACCGAACTGCCCTACCAGGTAAACAAGGCAAAATTGGTAGAAACGGTTGCCGGACTTGTCAAGGACAAGCGCATCGAAGGTATTGCCGACATTCGCGAAGAGTCCGATCGTCACGGTATGCGTATCGTGTTCGATCTCAAACGTGACGCCAATGCGCAAGTAGTGCTTAATATGTTGTTTAAGCACACGCAGATGCAGGTGTCCGACGGTATCATTTTGCTTGCGCTTGCCGACGGCGAACCGAAGATTTTGTCACTTAAAGAAATCCTCAGTTACTACATCGACTTCCAGAAGGAAGTAATTGTTCGCCGTACCAAGTACGACCTTGAAAAGGCCGAAGATCGCTACCATATCATCGAAGGCTTGGTGATTGCTCTTGACAATATCGACAGAGTTATTCAAATAATCAAGCAAAGCGAGGACAAACAGGCGGCGGCGGCGGCTTTGATGGCGGAATTCGGTTTGTCCGATCGTCAGACCAATGCGATACTGGAAATGAAACTGTCCCGTCTTACCCACCTGGAAGTGGAGTCATTGAAGGCGGAATTGGCAGAACTTGATCGTCAAATCAAGGATTACAAAGATATACTTGCCAATCCTCAACGCGTCAAGGACATTGTCAAGACGGAAATGGGCGAAATCCGCGACAAGTACGGCGAACCGCGCAAGACGGAGATTTGCACCGATTACAGCGAAATCGACATCGGCGACCTTATCGACAAGGAAGACGTCGTTGTCAGCATGACTCATCTCGGCTACGTCAAGCGTTTGCCCGTTGCCGAGTACCACACTCAACGCAGGGGCGGGAAGGGCGTTACTGCTCACAAACCTCGCGAGGAAGATTTTGTGGAAAACATGTTTGTCACCAATACCCACGACGATTTGTTGTTCTTCACCAACCGAGGAAAGGTGTACTGCATCAAAGGTTACGAGATTCCCGAAGCCGAACGTACGGCGCGTGGGCGTGCAATAGTCAACATTTTGCAACTCGACAACGGCGAAAAGGTGACGGCGGTAATTCCTCGCAAGGAGGACAGCCAAGGCAACCTTATCATGGCAACTCGTAACGGACTTATCAAAAAGACCGACCTTGCCGAATTCGAATCAATCCGCAAGACCGGCAAGATTGCCATCTCTTTGACCGATGACGACGAACTTATCGGCGTAGATATGACCACAGGGTACGACGAAATACTCATGGCAAGTCACGAAGGCAAGTGTATTCGCTTTGCCGAAGAAGAAGTCCGTGCAATGGGGCGTGACACCATGGGTGTACGCAGCATGAAGTTGGACGATGGCGACTATGTTGTTGACATGGCAATCGCTCGCAACGGCGTGGAAGTGCTTACCGTATCGGAAAACGGATACGGCAAACGTAGCGATCTTGTGGAATATCGCTTGCAGTCACGTGCGGGCAAAGGCATCAAGGCCGGTACGTTTAACGAAAAAACGGGTCAGCTTGTCAACCTCAAACTGATCAACCCCGACAACGACATCATGCTTATTGCCGACAACGGCATTGTAATACGTGTGCGTGCCAAGGAAATCAGCAAAATCGGACGTGACACGCAGGGTGTACGCATCATGAAGTTTAAGGGCGACGCCAAGGTTGTGTGCGTATCCGAGTCGCCTGCGTCCGAGGACGTCGACGGCGGCGAAGGTGCAACCGACGGCGGTGACGGTGGCGAAGCGCCTGCAGAAGAGTAATATACACTTTGTCGCGTGACGGATTTTGTCAGGCATTCGACCTGTGCAAATGCGGCGCGACGCGTATACAAAAGCAAGTTTTGGCAGTAACAAACAATGTTACTGCCAAAAAATCTTGAAACAAGCAGTAAGAAAATATTAAGGAATTTATGCTAGATTACAAACAATATATCGCAAACAAAATCAACGTCGACATGGACAAAGCGGAACTTGCCGCCGCCATCACCGACATAGCCGACGACAGCCTTGGCGACTACGCTTTTCCGTGCTTCAAGCTGGCAAAGACCATGCGCATGTCGCCCGTTGCCATTGCCGCCAAGCTTGCCGACGACATTGCGCCCGACAACGTAATTATCAAGGCAAATGCCGTCAACGGTTATCTAAACTTTTTTGTTGACCACTCTGCATTGGTGCGTGACGCACTTGACGACGTGCTGAGTGCCGGCGACGACTACGGCAACGACACCGTTGGCAACGGCAAGACAATCTGCATCGATTATAGCTCGGTCAACATCTGCAAATCGTTTCACATCGGACACTTGTCCACAACGGCAATCGGCAGCAGTTTGTACAAGCTGTACAGTGCGCTGGGGTACAATGTGGTAGGT
>CAKQXG010000170.1 GCA_934281515.1 uncultured Clostridia bacterium
TTTTACTGTAATATGCAATTTTGTCGAAACGCTCTTTTTCATTCGTCGAAACGATCGATAAAATTCAGGCAATTTTGTCGAAACCTTCGTCGAAACTGTCGAAAGGGGTGATGTTTGCTACTTCCTGCAAATCTTCACCGTCGATCCGATCGGCACTTGCTTCAATGTGCCGTTTGCCAGCATTGTTTCCACTGCCTGCGATAGTTTGGCGGATATGCCCTTGTAGCCCATGGCTTGAGCAAGTTCGTTTTTTGACATGGCTTTGTCGCCCAGTGCCTCCAAAATCTTTGTTTGGTACAAGGCATTTTTGTCATTGTCGGCAATCTTTGGCAAAAAGTACGGGTGTACGGGCAGTGTGACTGTCAGGTATGTGCGTCCTGTATCCATTGTAAAGGCGGGGTAGGACGAACCGTTGTCGCGCAAGGCGTTTAGTACTGTGGGATAGCCTGTATTGCGCCCTTCAATCAAGTGCAGTTCTTTAAGGAAATCACCTATTCGGCGGTTGCGGTATATAGGCGAAGTAATGTCGAAGTGTGCAATGTTCTCGTCGGTAATGCTGCTGTCAAACCCCGGGAAACTGGTTATTGCTATGCTTTTCGGAGTTATCTTGACCGTGATAGGTTCGTTTTCCTGATAGGAGCGGTGGTATACGGCATTGGACAACAGCTCTTCGATGGCTGCATAGGGGTAGTTGGCTATTGTGTGAGCTTCGGCACGGTCGGGTAGTTTGATTACTGCCTCTTTAAGCACGTAGTTTTTGATGTAGCTCAATGCGTCGCGAAGTTGGCGTTGTATGGGGCCGACAAAGGTTTTTTCTATCATGTTTGTGCCTGTCGGGTCGGGCATGTCTACAACTTCTATGCGAGCGTAGCGGAAGTAACGTTGCGGATTTTCGCTAAACATCAGTATGCCCACGTTTAGCGGTTTCAGGTTTTCCGTCGGGCCTGCAACAAGTTGCATATCCTTGGCTACTTTAAGGGTGTCCGATTTTAACGACAGGTCGTACAAACTGCTGCCGATTTCCTTAAGGTGTTGGCGCATGAGGGCAATGTCCAGGTCGGACACGTCGGCGGCAAGGTTGGGACGGTCGTCGAACGGAATGTTGGACGAAACGTAGAAGAGTTGCTTTTCTTCTTGCGGAGAAGCGACAACCGTACTGCTGAACTTGCGGATGTAGTACAATTTGTTGGATTTGTCACTGTACACATCCTTGGCGGCTTTGTAGGGTCTGCCGTAACCGCCCGACACCCACACTACAATGATGTACTTGTCGTCAAACAGTACAGGCTCTGCAACGGGGTAGTACAACGGCTCGATGCAGTGGCAGTAGCCGACAAGTTGTTTAAGTATGTCGTCGACTTTGTTTTTGTCAATGCCTTTGACGGGAAATACGGGGCTGCCGTCCTTTTCTTCTACGCCGATTACGATGTAGCCACCGCCGACATTGTCTATGTCGTTGGCAAAGGCGCAAATGCTGTGTATGATGGGAGTGGGGTTCCAGTCGCGCTTAAACTCCACACGATTGGACTCGACAATGCGTTGATTGATAAGGTCGTCGATATTTACGGGTATTGCCATGGTTTCACCTCGGTTAAACTAGCTTTTACAGTGCATATTGTACCACGATAAGGTCATTTTGTCAATGGCTTCGACAAATTTCGTCGAAACCATCGATAAAATTCAGGCAATTTTGTCGAAACCTTCGACAAGAAATATCGAAACCTTCGACAAAGCTCGTCGAACGCCGTCGAAATCGTCGAAAGGAGCAGATAAACCAAAAGAGAAGAAATCCGTTATTGTGGGTTTCTTCTCTTTTTTTTGCGGTTTCGCTGTCGGTCAACGGATTGTGTCGACTATGTATTTTGCTTCCTTGTCCAAGCGTGTGCGCAGGTTGTCGTCGGCTATCAACGAGGTGTTGGCTGTAACGTTGTGCAAACTGTTGCAAATCACCGCACGCAACAAACTGATGCCTATCTCCGCGTCGCTTGCCACGTATTTGTATAGGTAGGGCAGGCACTTTTGCGCAAGTCCAAGGGCGCGGGCGGCAACCTGCATAACTTCAATCGGCACAAGCGCCGATTTGTGGTATTGCTTTTGCAGTTCTGCCTTGCGTTCGGCGGCTTGCTGTTCGGTTTCTTTCGGCAGACGCATTGCCGCCAGAATATTGGAAAAAGCCACGCTGTCGTCGTCGGCAAGTGTTTGCAACCGACAACGGCACATTGTCAGCAATTTCAGATTTGCGGACAGTTCCCCTGCGTAGTCGAAGTCGTCGCCGTACTTGGCGAGGGTCACGTTTGCTGCCATCTCGCACAGAGCGCATGCGGTTGCTCCTACCATTGGCAATGCGTTGCCGCCCCCGGGTACGGCGGCTTTGGATGCAAGCAGTTGGTTGTAGTCGGCGATGGTTTTGTCCTTGTACATAGGCTCTCCTTTTTATATCGTCCGCGCGCACGCGTGCGAAAGTCGCTTTTTGTGTGCGTAGTGTATTTTGGGTCGGTCGGCTAGCGGTCGCCGACAATATGTAAACATTATACACAACAATCTCCTGTCCGTCAAATGCGTGTGTGTAGCAATGGTGCGAATTTTGTCGTAAAGTGAGTAAAGAATGACCGCATTAAAACTCGTCAAAAAAATTCTTAAAAATTTTTGCAAAAATGTGCATAAAACAGTTGACTTACAGGTACACTAGTGGTATCATATGGTCAGAAGTTAGCAGTCGGCACGCGAGAGTGCTAACACTCAATGCCGATTGGTGACAAAAGGACGGTGATGCGGATGCTTTCCGACAGAAAAAAGAAAATACTGTGTGCGGTGGTTGACAGCTACATTGACAGCG
>CAKQXG010000171.1 GCA_934281515.1 uncultured Clostridia bacterium
GCACAGATACCCACGCTGTCGTAACCGCGGTATTCCAAACGTTTAAGCGCGGCGACGGTACGCTCCACACAATTGTTGGCGTTGGTTGCATATATTCCGCACATACTCTTCTCCGTATTACCCTTTAGTATATGCTGCAAACAATTCGTTCCGTGTATGCACAAAGATAAATGGTTTGTTCATTCTCATATCAAATACAAATTCGTTTAAGCATTGTGAACAAAAACATTTTTTTGCAGCGGCAACTTACCGCATAATACGTTTTTATTTCCGTCCAATCCCACTTTTTTCTGCCAAGGCGTATCAAATAATTGACTAATATCCTGCAAAAGAGTATAATACTTCGGTTAATAAGTAAAAGACAAATATACCGCGACAAGATTGCGCCGAAGTGCGCGGTTGTTGACGTTGCGGAATGTACAGAGGAAGCAGACTATGCAAAGACAAGACGTAAGAAACATCGCAATCATTGCCCACGTCGACCATGGCAAGACAACGTTGGTTGACCAATTGCTGAAACAAAACGGCATTTTCCGCGCAAACGAAGTTGTTGCCGAGCGCGTAATGGACAGCAACGACATCGAACGCGAACGCGGCATCACAATTCTTGCCAAAAACACCGCCATACACTACAACGGCACAAAAATAAACATCATCGACACCCCTGGCCACGCCGATTTCGGCGGCGAAGTAGAACGCATACTGTCCATGGTCGACGGCGTGTTGTTGCTTGTCGACGCTATCGAAGGTTGCATGCCGCAAACACGGTACGTGCTGAAAAAAGCACTCGGTTTGGGCAAAAAGGCAATTGTTGTCATCAACAAGGTCGACAAGGGCGAATTTGACGAACACGAGTTGCGCGAGCAGATAATGGAATTGTTTATGGAGTTAGGTGCCAACGACGATCAGTTTGATTTCAAAGTTATCTACGCCAGCGCAAAGCAAGGTTGGGCGTCCACCACGCTTGCCGAACACGGTACAAGCATGGCACCTCTACTTGACGCAATACTCAGCGAGATTCCTGCGCCGCAAGGCGACTTGAACGGTGGATTGCAACTGCTTATCTGCAACATCGACTACGACGAATACGTAGGGCGCATCGGCATAGGCAAGGTAAACCGCGGTCACATCGACGTAGGTCAACAGGTTGTCGTGTGCCACCACGACGGCAGCAAAACTACCAGTAAGGTTGCCAGACTGTACCAGTTTGAGGGTTTGAAGCGCGTTGATTGTCCCGAAGGCGACATGGGTGACATCGTTGCGGTAAACGGACTTGCCGACATGAATATCGGCGACACCATTGTTGCCACAGACTGCGTGGAACCGTTGCCTTTTGTACACATCGACGAACCGACCATCAGCATGCTGTTTATGGTAAACAACAGTCCGTTTGCAGGCAAGGAAGGCAAATATGTAACCAGCCGCCACATACGCGCACGCCTGTTTAAGGAAGTGGAAACCAACGTGTCCATGCGCGTGGAAGAAACGGACAGTCCCGACTGCTTTAAGGTGTACGGTCGTGGCGAGTTGCACCTGTCAATACTTATCGAAAACATGCGCCGCGAAGGCTACGAGTTTCAGGTGTCTCGCCCCAAGGTTATTTTCCGCGAGATTGACGGGGTTAAATGCGAACCCATGGAGTACCTTGTCGTGGAAGTCCCCGAAGCATACGTAGGCAGCGTAATGAGCAAACTCGGTCAACGCAAAGCCGAACTTATCAACATGGTACCCGACAATCAGGGCGGCACAAGATTGGAGTTTAAGATTCCGTCGCGCTGTTTAATCGGTTACCGTAGCGAATTGTTGACCGACACCAAAGGTTTCGGCGTGATGAGCAGCGTGTTTGACAGCTACGAACCCTACAAGGGCGATGTACCCGAACGCAACCGCGGCAGTCTTGTTTGCTTCGAGGACGGCGTCACCACCGCTTACGGTTTGTTTAACGCGCAGGAGCGTTGCACGCTGTTTGTAGGCGTTGGCGTACCGGTGTACGCAGGCATGGTTGTAGGCGAAAACAGCCGCGAGGACGACATCTCCGTCAACGTGTGCAAAACCAAGCACCTGACCAACTGCCGTGCAAGCGGTAGCGACGAAGCGTTGAAACTGACTCCGCCCACAGTGTTGAGTCTTGAACAATGTCTCGAATTTATCGCCGACGACGAGTACGTGGAAATTACGCCGAAGAATATCCGTCTGCGCAAGGCGATCCTTGACCACTCCGAACGCATGCGCATCTGGGCAAGAGAAAACAAGAAATAGTTTTTAAAACAAAAAATATTTTTGTAGGGAAAGAAAACTTATCAAAAAAGTCTTTCTTTCCCACACCGCTATCTGTCAAAAACCGATAATAAAATTTTTTTGCAGATTTTTAAAAAACTTGCTAAAAATATTTGACAAACAAAGCGGCAAGTAGTATCATATATGAGCAATGCGAAAGCATTGAGCTATATTCCTCTATAGCTCAGCCGGTAGAGCATGCGGCTGTTAACCGCAGGGTCGTTGGTTCGAGTCCAACTGGGGGAGCCAAGCGTAGCGGTCTGCAAGTCTTTTCTTGCAGACCGTTATTTTTGTTATTCGTCTCAAAGTGTTGAAAAAATTTGAGAAATATTCTGTAATTTAAATAAAGACAAAAATTAAAATAAAGACATATCGAAATTTGAAGGATGAAACGAACAATGAATATAGAGAAAATCGGGAAGAACGGCACCACCTGCGCAGTTGTTCGCAGTAATGAGATCGTAATTGCAGATACACAGTCTGCGCT
>CAKQXG010000172.1 GCA_934281515.1 uncultured Clostridia bacterium
GTCCAAAAGATAGTATGCGTCGCCGTTTTGCTCGATGCGTTGCACCACGAAAGCCGACGACGTCGACATACCGCCGTTGTATTCCAAAAATACATAGTTTTTGCCGTCGTGTTCCAACCAAGCCTCTACGGTAAGCCGTATTTCCGATCCGTCATCACACAAAAAAGTCGCTTCTTCTCCGATTTTCGGAAACTCTTTTATCTTCATTGATGCAATCACCCCTTTTCTGTTTTGTTATTTTTTCGAACAAATATTTGTGCAAGCCTTTGTCGGAAACGTTGCGCAAATCCACAAAACAAACCTGCATCGACAAAAACATGCCGCTACTTTATCCGTATATTAGTATTGTATCATACTTTTGTCCGAAAATACAGTGTTTTACGACATTCTGTTGAAAGTTTTTTTAACTCGGCAATTACTTGTCGACGAGAAGCTTTTGATTTTTCTTTCGGCAACAAATTACAAAAAATCGCGCATATCGTCGGCACCTTATGCAAGAAATACATTTCTCCGTTTTTCGTTACGGGTTTTGTTCGTAGACTTACGTAACTATACCGTCGACACCGTCAACACACATCTTTTGCCGTAATGTTCCGATTCATTTCTGAAAACGGCAACACTCTTTTGTGCACTTACAAATGCAAAAGGACCTGCATTTGCAGATCCCTTGCTTTGTCACTTGGTCATGTCTTTCAGCGTACGTTTGCCTTTGCCAAGCATTTGCTTGACCTCGGGCACTTCCGACAGCACCATGCCTGCCACCATGCCGATAGCCATGCCCCACACAAGTCCTTTCATATCGTTCCTCCTGTGCACACGGCTAGTATGCGCGCGTTTCGGCGCAATATACGCCGTCATTGAGAAAGATTTGTATGCCGTCGATATTTTGCCCAAACTGCCCAAATGGGCGTTTAACACAAAATAAAGGCGTTTTGCAGTATACTATGCGCGTAATAGTATTCTTCAAAACGCCGATTCTCGCTAATATTCAGCTGTTTTAAGCCAAGTCGCCCCGCCAAGCATTACACATAGTCAATGTCGTCGGACGGTTTGATTTCCTTGCCGGCTTGCTTGTCGCGATAGTTTTCGATAGCCTTTTTGATGGCTTCTTCGGCAAGCACGCTGCAGTGAATTTTTTGCGGGGGCAAACCTTCCAAATACTCCACCACCTTGGCGTTTGTCACTTTGAGAGCGTCCTCCACCTTCATGCCGATGATCATCTGCGTTGCCGTACTGCTTGTAGCAATGGCGGCGGCGCAACCGAACGTCTGAAACTTGGCGTCGACAATCACGTCGTCTACAATACGCAACGTGATACGCATGATGTCGCCACAAGTGGCATTACCGACTGTGCCTTCACCGTCGGGATTTTCGATTTCACCTACGTTTTGCGGATGTGCAAATGCGTCCAAAACTTTTTGATTATACATTGTAACTTCCTCCACCTGTCTTTTCGTTGAACAGCGGCGACATAACGCGCAGCTTGGATATTGTTTCTTTAAGTGCGTCTACGGCGTAGTCGGCTTCTTCCATGGTGTTGTCCTTGCCGAAACTGAAACGGATACTGCCGTGCGACACCGCTACGGGCACGCCCATCGCAAGCAACACGTGAGAGGGGTCAAGGCTGCCGCTACTGCATGCCGAGCCGCTTGACACCGCCACGCCTTTGAGGTCCATGCACATCAGTATACCTTCGCCCTCGACGTACTCGAAACTGAAGTTTGCCACCGACGGCACGCGATGCTCCATGTCACCGTTAAAGCGGATAAAGGGTATCTCTGCCATTACACGTTCTACAAAGTGGTCGCGTACGGCGGCTATGTGGGCGTTGTTTTCGTCCATTGAAGCAACAGCCATTTCAAGCGCCTTTGCCATACCGACAACAGCCGGAGTGTTGGTTGTACCGCCGCGTTGCGCACGCTCCTGACCGCCGCCGCTGACAAGTTTATCCAGCTTGACGCCGTTGCGGATATACAGTGCGCCGATGCCCTTGGGGCCGTAGAACTTGTGACCGGACATACTGATCATGTCTGCGCCAAGTTCCTTGACGTCGATGTGAATGTACGGCATTGCCTGCACACAGTCGGTGTGGAACAATGCGCCGTGAGCATGAGCGATTTTGCACAGCTCTCGCACGGGTTGTATTGTGCCGACTTCGTTGTTGACGTACATAACCGACACGATTGTAGTTTGGTCGTCTATTGCCTTTTCAAGGTCGGCAGGGTCCACTATGCCGTGACTGCTGACGGGCAACTTGGTTACCACAAAACCTTGCTTTTCCAACCACTCGGCGGAAGTAAGTATTGCATGGTGCTCGATTGCAGAAATGATTACGTGGTTGCCTTTGCCGTGTGCACGCGCCGCAAGCGCTGCTCCTTTAAGCGCCCAGTTGTCTGCTTCGGTACCACTGGCAGTAAAGTACAGTTCGTTGGGGGCGCAGTTGATGAGGCGTGCGATAGTAGCACGAGCGTCAGCTACGGCTTTTGCAGTTTCTCTGCCGTAATAGTGTTGACTGTCGGCGTTGCCGAACTCGTCGGTAAAGTAGGGCAACATTGCTTGCACTACTTGTTTGTCGCAAGGCGTTGTCGAAGCGTGATCGATGTAAACTTTCATAAATTATCCTCGCAAAGATGCTGTAAAGTGATTGTGTCAAGGTATTCGTTGATG
>CAKQXG010000173.1 GCA_934281515.1 uncultured Clostridia bacterium
CGTTTGTCCCTTATATGCAACTGGCGGTGTGTCTGTGGTACGCAGGTGACAAGCAACAAGCAAAACTTTACTATTTGCAGGCGGCGGCGATACAACCTACTCATCCGACGGTTACTGCAAATAAAAAGTATTTTGCGTAACTTTAATAAGCAGAATTTTGGGCGAGAATTCTTTGCTGTTTCTCGGCTTTGCTCAAATTGGCATAAACGACGTAAATATGGATAGACTGTTTGTAGTCGGATTGGTTTAAAACTTTTAAATAGTCAGCGCCAGGGAAGAGAGCGTTTTTTAAAAAGTGTCTCTTCCCTTGTCGTGTACTTGCAATTTGCTTGACAATGCGTGACTTTTTTACTTATAATGTATTTTGTAAAAGTTTGCACACCTGACGACGGTGCCTTAGATGTACCGTTGTCCGCATCCCCTGCGTTTTCGGTATATTGCCGATACGCACAATACGACGTTTAACGATTTCGCGTAGCCGATAAAGAAAGGTAAGCCGTTGATTGTAACGTTGTATTGCCCGATCGAAAGACAACGAATCTTCGATACAAAAGGATTTTTATGATTTTCTTGACAAATTTTGCAAACAATTCCTCATTCGACCCGACATTGCTGTTGTCGTTGTTGGAGATGCTCGGCGGCTTGGGCGCGTTTCTTGTGGCGGTCAAAATAATGTCCGACACTATGAACCAACTTACCAACGTCGGCTTGCGCAAGCTGTTTCAACGTCTTGACAACAATCGTTTTCTCGGCGTTGGGTTAGGCGCGTTGACTTCGGCTGTACTGCACAGTTCGGCAATAACCACGGTAATGGTGGTCGGCTTCGTCAACAGCGGCATGATGGCGCTTACCGAAGCGGTCACAATCATTATGGGTGCCAACATCGGTACCACGTTTACCGCCCTTGTGGCGGCGTTCGGCGCAAGTTTCGATTTTATGGCATATGCGACAGTGCTTACGCTTGTGGGTATGATGGTGTGTTCCATCGCCAAAAAGGAACGCGCGCGCAATGTCGGCTATATGATAGCCGGTCTCGGTCTTATTTTTGTTTCGCTGCAATTTATGCAAGCGGCGGTTGCTCCCATTAAGGAAAGCCCTGCCGTGCGCGAGTTTATCGGCGGATTGTCCAATCCGTTTTTGATGGTGCTTATCGGCATCGTATTTACATTTGTTTTACAGTCAAGTACCGCTCTTACAACCATTCTTATCAGTATGGCGGACGTATTTTGTATTACTATCGGTGGTCAACTGGGTATCACCAACGCAGTTTTGTACGTAATTTTGGGTAGCAACATCGGCACGTGCTTTACAACGATTATCGCAAGTATGGGCGCCAATACCAACGCCAAGCGTGCGGCATTTTTGCATTTGCTGTTCAACCTGCTCGGCTCGGTGCTGTATTTTGTTTTGCTTGTTTGTTGGCAGGACTTTGCCGTTGTCACGCTCGACAGTTGGATTCCCGGCAAACCCGGACTGCAAATCGCAGTGTTCCATACCATATTTAATACCAGTTGCACGCTTATCTTTTTGCCGTTTTGCGGATTGCTTGTCAAGATTGCCACGCTCATTATCCCTGCCGATACCACGGCAAAAACGCGCGAAGTACTGTACATAGACGACAGATTTTTGCCTACGCCCAGTATCGCGTTGTATCAGGCGAAGAAGGAGGCAAAGCATATCGGCGACCTTGTAATGGAAACATGCGATCTGGCGCTGGACGCTTTCTTAAAAACCGACGTCGACGCCGAAGCGGTAGTAGTCGAAAACCTGTCGGAAATTGCCGAGCTTAACCAAAAGGTGGTCAAGTACCTTGTCAACATATCTGCAAACGCGTCCACAAACATGCACAGTGAGGGCAGTATTTCCAGTATGTACTACGTGTTAGGCGATATTTTGCGTGTAGGCGATTTGTCCACAAACATCTGCAAATACACTCGCAAGGTAAACAACGGCGAAATTACCTTCAACTACATCGTTTACACCGAGATTAAGGAAATGTACGACAAGGTGCGCGAGATGTACGACATCGCAATGGACTGTTTCCTGACCAAGGATGACGGCAAACTTTCCGAAGTGGAACGTGCCGAGGACGAGATCGACCGCTTGCGCCGTCAGCTTGTCAACAAGCATATCGAGCGACTGAACAAGGGCGAGTGCAACCCCGAAAGCAACGGCGTGTTTGTCAATCTTGTAGGCAACATCGAGCGTATGGCGGACCACCTGACATTTATTGCCGAGTCCATACACAACCGCCCCGGCGACAATGCCTGACCATTTCTTTGCAATTTTTACACCGACACCCTTTTTGTGTTTGATTATTTCTCAAAAATGGTGTATAATATAGACAGTTTTTGGGTTAAGTCGATTTCGTTTGACAAAGTTTATGCTTTGGCTGACGAACAGAATGTCGATTTGCGCCCGATTCTCAATAAAATGTAACAATACAGAACAACAAGGAGCGTTACCATGAACAAAAAAACAATCAGAGACGTAGACGTCCAAGGCAAAAAATGTTTGGTTCGCGTTGACTTCAACGTTCCTATGAAAGACGGCGTTATCACCGACGAAAATCGTATCAACGGCGCATTGCCCACAATCAAGT
>CAKQXG010000174.1 GCA_934281515.1 uncultured Clostridia bacterium
CGGGTTTCAATCCGTCGCGGACGTCGGGTATGGCACGGGATACGTTGACCGCCATTGCATATGCAATGAAGGACTTCTTCATTTCTTCTTCCATTTTGACTACATGGACATTGGTTTTGGTCAATGCCTCTACGTAGTCGATGTGGTGACTGTCTTGTTGTTTGTTTGCCATAATGTCCTCCTACACGTCCAAGTCATCCACCAGTTTGGCGTTTTCCACGATAAACTCGCGACGAAGTTCCGGCTGATCGCCCATCAACAGCGACACGATTTCGTCGGCGGCATAAGCGTCTTCCATGGTGACTTGCAACATGGTACGAGATTCGGGATTCATGGTGGTTGTCCACAGTTGTTCGGCGTTCATTTCGCCAAGACCTTTGTAACGAGATACTTCCGTCCCTTTCGAACCGATATCGGCAAGTATGCCGTCGCGCTCGTCGTCGGTAAAGGCGTAGTACTCCTGCTTGTTTTTGGTAATTTTGTACAGTGGCGGTTGCGCAATGTACACGTGACCGTGCTCGATAAGCGGACGCATAAAGCGGAAAAAGAATGTGATAAGCAATATGCGTATGTGACTGCCGTCCACATCGGCATCGGTCATGCAAATAATACGGTCGTAACGCAGCTTGCTCTCGTCGAAGTCGTCGCTGATGCCGCATCCGAAAGCGGTAATCATCGACTTGATTTCTTCGTTTTCCAATGCGCGTGACAAACGGGCCTTTTCCACGTTTAGTATCTTGCCACGCAACGGCAATATAGCCTGAAAACGTCTGTCGCGGCCTTGTTTGGCAGTGCCGCCTGCGCTGTCGCCCTCGACGATGTAGATTTCGCAGTGAGCCGGGTCCTTGTCCGAACAGTCGGCAAGTTTGCCGGGCAAAGAAGCACTTTCCAACACGCCCTTACGAGTCAGTTCACGCGCACGTCTTGCCGCTTCTCTGGCTCGTTGAGCGGTTACCGATTTGAGGACAAGCTCCTTGGCTTCCTTGGGATTTTCTTCAAGGAAAGTAGACAATTCTTCACTTACAACGCGATTGACGGCGGTACGCATTTCACTGTTGCCGAGTTTGGTTTTTGTCTGACCCTCGAATTGAGGATTTTCCAACTTGACGGAGATGATTGCCACCAACCCTTCGCGGACGTCGTCGCCGGACAACTTTTCCGAATCTTTAAGCAAGTTTGCCTTGTGGCCGTAGTCGTTGATTACCTTGGTAAGTGCGGCCTTGAAGCCGTCTAGATGTGCGCCGCCCTCCTCGGTGTTGATGTTGTTGGCGTAGGCATGGACGACTTCCACATAGCTGTCGTTAAACTGCATGGCAATTTCTATTTCCCCCTCAGGCACCGACTTGTCTATGTACAAGGGTTGGGGAAAGATTGTAACGCGATTGCGATTGAAGTTGTCGACAAACTCGGCAAGACCGCCCTCGTAACAAAACGTTTCGCTACGCTGACGGCTGTCGCGATCGTCTTTTAGATTGATGATTATACCTTTGTTGAGGTATGCTACTTCGCGCAAGCGGTTGCGCAAACGCTCGTAGTCCCACTCGGTAGTTTCGAATATCTCGCTGTCGGGCATAAAGGTAATCTTTGTACCCGTATGATCGGCGTCACCTATGACTTTAAGGCGTTCGTCGGGCTTGCCGCGATGATACTTCTGGTAGTGAAGTTTGCCGTCCTGGAAAACCTCCACCACCAGCCATTCGGACAATGCGTTGACGCAGCTCATGCCTACGCCGTGCAAGCCGCCGCTGATTTTGTAACCGCCACCGCCGAACTTGCCGCCGGCATGCAGTTTGGTAAGACACAACTCAACTGCGGATATCCCTTCCTTTTTGTGTATGCCGCATGGTATGCCGCGACCGTCGTCCTCTACCGTCAACGAACCGTCGGGATTGATCGTGACCCATACCGTTTTGCAGTAGCCTGCCAACGCTTCGTCGATGGAATTGTCGACAATTTCCACCGCAAGGTGATGCAACCCCTTTACATCGGTACTACCGATGTACATGCCTGGGCGTTTGCGTACCGGGTCCAGACCTTCCAGAACCTGTATTTGCTCCTCGGAATAACCGACATTCTTGTCTGCCATATCTTCACACTCCTTGTTTAGTCTGTTGTCGACGTTCGGGCAGAGAGAAACCTCTCGACAACCCCGAACAGTTATGTTTTGCAACCGCTTGCGGCTTGTCGTTTGCTACGCTCGATTTGCCACTACCACGCGACAAATCTATTGTCTGCGACAGACCAAACGCCCGAACACCCTTTATATATAATAAATTAAATAAAGTATACCATATAAAATAGTATTTGTACACACTTTTGACAAAACTTTTTTGAAAACACAGGGGCAATTTGTCGTTTAAGGGCGTAGGAGCGGCTTGAAAGCCACAAAACGCAGTTTTGGCAGACTTTGCAACGAAGGCATTTGGGGCTTTACGGGCAAATTCCGACAGAATGACAACAAAACGCAACGGCTTAAGAATTTACTTTTTTAAGAACGATTCGCTTCGATTTACTAAAAATTATTATTTCGGTTGTACAAATCGACGAAGTGTGATACAATCGTATACGACATGAAAGTAACGGAATTGACAATTACAAACT
>CAKQXG010000175.1 GCA_934281515.1 uncultured Clostridia bacterium
AGCGGCGGTCGGATTCGAACCAACGACCTGCCGGGTATGAACCGGCCGCTATAACCAACTAAGCTACGCCGCCATATTGCTTACCTGACGCATTTCGCTAGGACAAACCGCCTTGCTACTGTCAAAAGCTTAATTATTATATCAAGTTTTTGTGCCCTTGTCAACAAATTTTGCCAATCTTTTTGCAAAAAGTATTATGATTTGGTTTTGAGAAATTCAATATATAAATTTACCGTGGCGTAGTTCAAAAAAGTCACGTCGGTATTGTTTAATCTATGCGCGGGTATCTCGGTCGCTGTATGGCGGTTAAAACAAACTCGTGACCTATGATGAAATAATTCGGACTCAAAAAGTAATTTATAAACCAAATATTGTTAAAAACAAGCCGAAATCGGGTAATTAAGGCGGTTTTGTCAACAATTCAGGCAAAGTTGAGCAAAGTTTTCAAAACTGTTTCGCTAGCATTGCAAAATAACGGTAAATGTGGTATACTAACCTGTAATATGACACATAAAGACTTTACAACTCAATCCACGGACGAAGCACTTGATGTTTCCGCTCCTAAAAACGGTACGGATGGCGATGTTGACGGCATTGTTGCCGACAACGGAATAGCAGACAATTCCGCGCCTGTTGCCGACCCCGCACCGCAATCGTTTGCGCCGTTTACGGGCAGCGACCGTACCAAGCCTGAAAGTAGCCGACGTGTGTGGAGCAACATATTTTTTGTTGTGGTAATCGTGTTGAGTTTATACTTTATGTACGACTTGTCGTCGCAAATCGCCGACGGTACAAGCAAGAGCTTCGCCGAAGTGATGTCGCACGCAAATGTCGGTTACCTGGTGCTGTCTGTGGCGGTGTTGTTAGTGATGATGGCGTTGGACTCGCTTAAATACTACGTGATACTAAAAACGGTTGTCCCTGATAAAACCACCTATGGATTGGCATTAAAAGTGTCGCTTGTGGGTAAATACTACGACAACATTACTCCTTTCAGTTCGGGCGGTCAACCCTTTCAAATCTACCACTTGCACAAAAAGGGATTAAGTGGCGGCGAAAGTTCCGCCGTCATCATGATAAAGTATGCATTTAACGTCATTTTTTGGTTGAGCATATGCTTTTGCCTGATGTTATTTGACAAAAATGTGCTGTTTCAATACATTGAAACGCAGGATCGTATTGCCTGGTTTCAGGTTGCCGGTTGGGTCGGTTTCGGTATAAACCTGTCATTGCCGTTGCTTATTGTATGTTTTGCTTTTATGCCAAAAGTTACGGGCAGAGTGGTGGCATTTTTTCTTAAAATTGCTGCGAAACTACACATCATCAAAAGCGACGAGGACGCATTGGCGCACGCCAAACGTATTGCTTACGAGTTCCGCAACGGGTTCGTGATTATGTCCAAAAAGCCGTTACGCGCGTTGTTGTTGGTGTTTTTGTGTATTGCCGAACCGTTTTTAAGCATGACGTTGCCGTATTTTGTTGTGCTGGCATTAGGTGGCGGCAGCATTGTTCCCGGCGTAGAAATGATGTTTGCTATAATGACGTTAAACGTGTATTCGTCTATGAGCGTGATGTTTGTGCCTACGCCGGGCAACTCGTTAGCGGTGGAGAGTTTGTTTTTGTACGCGCTGGAAAAGGTTGTGGCACCGTCGGCACTGTTTTGGACGGTGTTGGGGTGGAGATTTCTCAGCTACTACAGCTTTATCGTAATCGGGCTTGTAATGACCATTGTAAGCCTTGTGCGAAAAAACATAAAAAAGTGATACGTATTGTAATTGTAACGACACATTTGTCGTAAATACGAACAAAGGGAGAGGGATATGTCACGTAGAAACAACCAATATATGGGCAGTAAAATACAGCAAAAGAAAATGTATTACCGCTCGGTTTGGGGCATATTGATGCTGATAATGGTAATCGGACTCAATCTTGTACAGTTTGTCTGGACAAGTCTGCTTATCGGTGAAGAATTTACCATTGGTTGGGGCAAGCCGACGTGTATAGGTACGTTGATCTGGGGACCGTATATTACAATGATGCTTTCTGTTCCGTTGCTGATAGGCGGTACGTTGTTTTACATATTAAATCCAAAGTATCGTACCGATGCAGATGTGTTCAGACCAAACTTTGTGTTGGGCATAGCATTGATTGTTCAGGAAATACTCGCGTTGATACTGATTTTTTATTGAGCCAATCTGTGTTGTGTATTTTAAAAAACAGATAAATACTTGTAACGTATGTAAAATTCGACAACAAAAATACAGGATACTACTATCGGAGGCGCTGTTTTGAACAATAATATTGTTGCATTGATTTACGACTTCGACAATACGCTGTCTACCAGGGATATGCAGGAGTTTACATTTATTCCGTCGCTTGGCATGACTTCGTCGGAGTTCTGGAAACTTAGCGATGAGGTTGCGCACAGGTACGGCATGGATCACATACTTGCCTATATG
>CAKQXG010000176.1 GCA_934281515.1 uncultured Clostridia bacterium
CACGTCGGAAGTTATACAAACGGCGTAGTAAGTGCCGCTTACGTGCTTAACAATCCGTTTACTGTCGCAAAAGGAGGTAGCGGACAACTGCCGCAATACTTTTCGTTGGTATCAACAAACGACGGCGGTCTAGTGTGCGAAACGGTCAAACAAGCCGAGTGCGGTAAAGGCACTGTGGTGCGCGTGTACGAAGCCAACGGAGCACGACACAATGCGACCATTACATTTGGAGTGCCTGTCGACAAGGCGTTTTTGTGCGATCTCAATGAAAAAGAAATACAACAACTGACTACGCAAAACAACGGCGTAAATATTACAATCAAACCGTTTGAAATATTGACGATAAAGGTGTTATGACAACAAAATTCGAGCTACAAAACAAATCATCGTTCACCGCAAATATGACTAGCGGTAGTTTTACCAATGTGGTGGCAAACGGCAACAAACTTAACTGCGGCGAAGTAGGTTTGTTTGCCGTCAAACTTCGTTGCCGTGACGGTAGCGGCAAGGTGCTGTCAGCCGAAGATTGCAATTTTGTGGGCTTTGACGGTTCTACGGCAACTTACAAAAACGTAAATGTCGACGTGGCGGTGCATTTTGCAAAGTCGCCCGACAACACCGCGCTTTTGTTGCGCATAGATGTGATCAACAAAACCGATCTTCTTGTCGAGTGGGTGGAGTTGATGTCGGTGTGCGTGGGCGGCAAGCTACGCGACGAGCAGGGCGGTACGGGCGCAATAGTGTACCCGTTTAACGAGGGCGGACTGGTTACAAATATGGCGTATCGTGAAAGCATGCCCTACCGCTACGACGAACCGCAGTACCCGAGCAAAAGCGGCTATTCAATTTTTCCTAATATGATTTGTTCGCAATTTTTAGCATACGTATCACAAAATTGCGGACTTTATCTTGGTATGCACGACCCCCAACGCACTACGAAACATATCGACTTTCGTTACTGTAACGGCAACATTAAATTGCAGATGCGCACCTTTTGCAACGTCGACTACGGGCAAAACTACTCGATGCCGTTTGACTGCGTAATGCAACCCTTTGTCGGCGATTGGCAGGATGCGTGCGAGATTTATCGCAAGTGGTTCGAGCAAAACTTGCCCGTCGGTTTGACGAAAATCGTCGATAACAAAAATTTGCCCGATTGGTACCACAAGTCGCCCGTTACGGTAATTTATCCCGTGCGCGGTCGTAAAGATACCGGTGACATGACTCCAAACGGCATGTATCCTTATAAAAACGGACTGCCATTTTTGCAAGAGGTGGCAACGGCAACAAACAGCCCCGTCATGGCATTGCTTATGCACTGGGAAGGCACTGCTCCGTGGGCGCCGCCTTACGTATTTCCGCCGTTTGGCGGGGTGGAGGTGTTTGCCGATTTTTTGCGACAAGCACACGAACGGAATATGCTTGTCGGTCTGTACATGAGTGGTATGGGGTACACTCTCAAAAGCAATGTTCTGCTCGACTACGACTGCACAGCCGACTTCGAGCGCGACTGCATTGCCGACATCGTTTGCGCCGACAGTGACGGCAGTAAGCGCGGCATTATTTGTCCGCAACAGCGCGTCGGATACGACCTTTGCCCCGCATGCGAGCAAACCAAACAAATCATGTCCGACGAAATAACCAAATTGTGCGATATGGGCGTTGATTACGTGCAAGCGCTGGACCAAAACCACGGCGGCGTTAGCTACTTTTGTTACAGCGACAAGCACGGACATGTTCCCGCGCCCGGTAAATGGCAGGCGGAAGAAACGTGTAAAATGTTGGAGCGTGTGCGCACACACGGCGCAATTATGGGGTGCGAGTCAGCGGCAAGCGAGCTGATGATAGCGCATTTGCCATACAGCGACAATCGTTTTCAGCTAAATCTTTACGTCGGCACACCCATTCCTGTGTATAGCTACATTTACCACGAATATGTCAACAATTTTATGGGCAATCAAGTGTGTGCAATGCTAAACAAGGTGGAGGAAAACTACACTTACCGCCTTGCGTACAGCTTTACCGCGGGCGATATGCTTAGCCTTGTTACGCTCGGCGACGGCAAAGTGGAGTACAGCTGGGACGATTGGATTGCTCCGCAAGACAAAACCGTTGACAAACAAGTTGCGTATGACTTTATCCGTACGCTCAACGGTTGGCGACAAGGCGCAGAGGGAAAGTATTTGCACCTCGGGCGAATGGTAAAGCCCGTGGCGGTGGGTTGCGGCAAGCAACACTTTAGCTTGGATGACGGCAGTGCCTACACTCCGCCCGAAGTACTCACAACGGCGTACAAACTCGGCAAAATGACATTGCAGTTTGTCGTCAACTACAATCGACACGAGGTAACAGTCAATTTATCTCGTGCGGTAGGCGGCTATACCGACAGCAACCTGACTGCCGAGTTTG
>CAKQXG010000177.1 GCA_934281515.1 uncultured Clostridia bacterium
ATTGTACACTTTTATGTTTTTGCTCGGCAACTACCAACATACGTTGGATGACAAAAACAGAATACGTTTGCCGTCGAAGTACCGTGACGAAATGGGCAAGAAGTATTTTATTCTGCCCGGCGTAAACGGCTGTCTGGCGGTGTACCCTGCCGAGGGCGAACAAAAGTTGTTGCAAGCCCTGCAAGACATGGATTGTTTCGACCCCGACCGCGCCGAACTACTGCGTAGCATAACCGAGTTTGGCGACAGCGTGGAACCCGACGGTCAGGGACGTTTCGTACTGAAAGACGACTTGATGGAAATTGCCGGTATCAAAAAAGACGTGCGTATCGTCGGCGCAATCAACAAGGTGGAGATATGGAGCGAGGAAGCCTATCAGGCACGTCGCAACAGTCAGGATCGTTCCGCTGCGGCGTTTGACGAACGTTACAGAAAACTGCACGAGGCAATGTCAAAATGATCTTCGCACACAAATCGGTACTCCTGGACGAGTGCATCGACGGACTGCAAGTAAAGCCCGACGGAATCTACGTCGACTGCACCTGCGGCGGCGGTGGTCACAGCGGCGAGATACTAAAACTGTTGTCCGACTGCGGCAGGCTGATATGCGTGGATAAAGACGAAACGGCACTTGACACTTGCAGACAACGGCTTACGCGACCAAACGTGACCTTTGTACACAGCGACTTCAAACAATTGCCCGATGTGCTGGACGAACTTGGCATAGACGGCGTGGACGGCATCCTTGCCGATCTCGGAGTAAGCAGTTACCAAATAGACAACCCCGAACGCGGTTTCAGTTACATGGCGGCGGACGCTCCCATCGACATGCGTATGGACGAAACACAAAGCCTTACCGCGGCAACGGTGGTAAATACATACGACGAACAAACCCTGTATCGTGTGATACGCGACTACGGCGAGGAAAACTTTGCCAGACAGATTGCACGCAACATCGTGGCGGCACGCGCCGTCAAACCGCTTGAAACATGCGGAGAGTTGGTGTCGGTGATCGAACGCTCGATACCGCGTGCGGCGTGCAAAACGGGCGGACACCCTGCAAAGCGAACCTTTCAGGCGTTGCGGATAGAAGTAAACCGCGAACTGACAGGGTTGGACGAATTTCTGCACGAGGCGGTGGACAAGCTTAACCCCCACGGCAGAATAGCGGTAATTACCTTCCACAGCCTGGAGGATCGCATAGTAAAACATGCCTTTGCCGACCTGGCAACAGATTGTATCTGCCCGCCCGGGTTGCCCGTGTGCGTGTGCGGACATCGCGCAAAAGGAAAGCTTGTAAACAAAAAACCGATTCTGCCTACCGACGAGGAAATGCAGGAAAACAGCCGCAGTAAAAGCGCAAAACTACGAATATTTGAAAGGTCGTGACGAGCAACCGATAATTTGCCGCCGACCTGCAAGACATAAAAACACAAGGTGGTGAATACAATGTTCAGAAACGACCAGACGTTCAATCAATACAACGCGACCGACGACGTGTATGCAGGCGTTACGCATCCGTTTTTTAACGATGCGGTAAACAGTCAACAAACGACAACGGCGCAACAAAACGGCGCTACAATTGCCGATACAAACGCACAAACCGACGCCGGCGAGTTTAACCTTGCCAGCATACAGGAACGTTTGGGCAATTTCAACACGACCGACGAGCGTGGAATCGCAGGGCAAGACGTAATGCCCAGCACGTCCACGCTGAACATGACCTACCAACGCGATTACAGCCCCGAGGCGCAAACTCGCACCAAGGTAAGCACAAAAACCAAGGCAATTGCGATAAGCTACGTTGCCGTGGTGCTGTGCCTTGTGTTGGCTGTCACCTTGACGGCAGTATCCGTGGGCGGTACGTTCGGCACGTTTGCCAACCTTACGGAAGCGTACGACTCGGCAATAACCGAAGCGAGCAACCTTGACAAGCAAATCGAAGCCGGCAACGCCGACGCCGAAAAGCTGTTTGAGCGCGCAACGCAACTCGGTTACGTGGACGCCGCCGAGACAAATACGCATTTCTACCAAAGACTTGAAACAAGACCCGCACAAAATTTCTCGATCGAGTCCAACTGGTTCGATTCGTTGTGCGAATGGTTGAGCGGAGTTTTCGGAGGCTGATTTGCAGCAAAATTATTTAACTAGCAAGCAAAGATTGCTGTCACTATTTGTGGCGGCAATTTTTTTGTTTTGCGGAATATTTTTCCGTTTGGCGTATATACAAGTAGTTTGGGGAGTCGATTTGCAAGCCAAAGCCGCCGAACAGTGGATGCGTGACCTGCCTGTTGTAGCGTATCGTGGGGACATTGTCGATCGCAACGGTGTGCGACTGGCAGGTACCGAGACGAGTTTTGCCGTGTATGTGCGCCCGAAGAGCGTAACCGACCCCGACGGCGTGGCT
>CAKQXG010000178.1 GCA_934281515.1 uncultured Clostridia bacterium
GGCATGATTGTGTCAAGGTCGATTACCGCACGCGCTTCGTGAGTAACGGCGTCCATCAATATGTTGTTTAGTTTGGTGTCGTTGTGCGTAACGCGCAGCGGTATAGTGCCGTCGGCAAGACCATCGACAATTTTGCCAACCGTATCAACGCGTGCCAACACAAAGTCAATTTCCTTCTGACAGGTTGTCGCCAATCCGCACTTGTCCGCATTGACCGCCGCGACAAAATCCTGCATGCGCTTTGGCGTGTCGTGAAAGTGCGGTATCACTTCAACCAACACCG
Organism: uncultured Clostridia bacterium; assembly: GCA_934281515.1. Lineage (GTDB taxonomy): Bacteria > Bacillota > Clostridia > Christensenellales > CAG-314 > Fimimonas. The sequence continues at coordinate 284 of CAKQXG010000178.1, forward strand.
ACGCATCGAAATGCGACAGGTAGTTTTGAAACTTGCCAAACGCCTTACCGCTGTTGTAAAATACCTGTTTGTCAGTTACCGTCTGGAAAGACACGGTGTTTTCGATAAACTTGTACATACGATAGTTTCCGTCGGGTGCCTGCAAGTAGCTTGCACCGCTGTCGGTAGGTACCACTTCGAGAGTTTCCACACCCTGCTTGCGGAGCGACTCGGTGACATACACAATGTTTGCCATCAAGCCTTCGCTGTCAGGGAAAATGTCGGTATTCATCTTTTGCATGATGTACCGTTTGTCGTCGGTTGTAACAAGCAAAGTTTTGTTGATGTGACCTTCACCATAGGGGCGCACATCGACAATATTGCTGTCGGGCAAAAAGTGTTTTGCGGCTTGAAAATATTGCAAATTAGTCTGATTATCCATAGTAAAAAACCTCTCTGCCTCGTAGTATACCAACATCCGACAAAAAATGCAATAGCCTGACCGACTTTTACTTAAATTTTATGAATTACGTCGTTTTTAGGGCAAGTATGGTTGGTAAAACGTTTTGTCAACGTATGTAGAGACACAAAATCAATCTCTGCGCACTTAGCCGACGCGACACCTGAAACTAGCGTATCCGTATAGTGCGTTCACACTTGGTAAAGTACAAAAAGGGTTAGTTGCGATCACGCATGTTTTGCCATCAACACCGTTGACTGACATGCTATACCGTCGCCGTTACCGAGTGCGCCGAGATGTTCGGTTGTGGTTGCCGATAGGGTTACTCGTGTATAGTCAACTCCCAATACCGTCGCAAGCGACTTGCTCATATCGTCAATGTAAGGCGCAAGTTTAGGTGCCTGACAAATTACCACTGCAGTGCAATTGTTTACTGCATAGCCTAGTTCTGCCGCCTTGCCTACGCAAGTACGTAGTAGTTGCATGCTTTCCGCTCCATTGTACTTTTTGTCGATTGGTGGAAACTGATGACCGATATCGGGCAGTCCCACGGCAGACAGCACCGCATCGCAAATAGCATGGCACACCACGTCGGCATCACTGTGACCGACAAGCGATTTTGCATAGGGAATATCCACACCGCCAAGGCGCAACACACCGTTACCGTCGGCAAGCGGATGTACGTCGAAGCCGTTGCCAACGCGAAAATCGGGCAAATCGCCCGCGTATGTAACCTTTTTGTTGGTACGCTCGCCGTCGACAAACCTTATGTAGCGATATGCGTCGTAAAACAGCGTGCTTTCGTCGGGGTAATCGTCGTTGGTACGCGTATCGAACGCCGCCATCAATTTGTCGTAGGCAAAAACCTGCGGAGTTTGTACACAGTAGACTTGATCGCGCGGCAAATTTGTAGCCCTGCCGTCAAAGTTGTGCCAAACCGTGTCTGTAGCCGTTACATAAGGCACGGCAACACCGCAACACTCGGCTTCGACAAACATTTTTGCAACCAACGCTCTACTGACAAAAGGACGTGCGCCGTCATGTACCGCAACATATTTGCAATCAGCCGAAACCGCTTTAAGACCCGACAATACCGACAACAGACGGTTTGCGCCTGCCTCGGCATAGTCTGTGCCATCGACATGTGCGCCGACAACCACAATTTGATCGGCAATGCCACGAAAAGCGTCCACCGCTGCAGTCAGCACAGTGCCGTCAAACAACTGAGCGGCAAGTTTGTCCTTGCCGTAACGAGACGACATACCGCCTGCAACAATAACCGCGCTACGCATTTTGCTCCGTGACGATTTCGTACATACTGTCGGCTTCGTCCTTTTTGGTAGTTTCTTTCAGTTCCTTCACCCGGAAAGTAAGCGCACCGCCTGCAAAGTGCACGCAAACAAGGTCGCCCACTTTAAGTTGACAACCCGGTTTGGCAGGGCGACCGTTGACGTCGATTTTACCGCCGTTGCACGCTTCCGCCGCAACCGTACGCCGTTTAAGTATCCGCGATACTTTTAAAAATTTGTCCAGTCTCATTTTAGTTATTTGTTTGGGGTAATTTTTGTGCTTTGCACGTGGTTTGAATTGAATGTCGGATAGGTTGACAAGAGCTGTTAGTCGTGAAAATAAGTCCGTCACATTTCCTTTCTGTTTAGCAAAGCACGCGACAACGTCACTTCGTC
>CAKQXG010000179.1 GCA_934281515.1 uncultured Clostridia bacterium
TCCGAATCCCACTTATAAATGTTAGCGCCCAAAAACGGAGTATTTGTCGATTCGACAAGCTCTTTTACCTTGTCGGTACCCCAATCGAACTCGTGATTACCGAAAGTAAAGCTATCGAAACCGATTTCGTCCATGCAGTCACCCAACATATGCCCGAAGTTGGCATTTGACTCCAAACTGCCCTGAAACATATCCCCGCTGTTTATCAAAACGGTATTGGGATTGTTTTGTTTTGCTTGCTTCAAATATCCACCAATCGGTGCAATGCGCTCGGTCACACCGTGAAAATCATTTATGGCATACATGTCGACCGTCTTGTCACCGTCCAGCAATGACGAAAGGACAGATTGTTTTTCGTAACCGCAAGTTTTACATGTGGCTTTTTTTAATCCCGTTTCATTTGACGTAGGTTGTTTGACAACGATCCAATCCCCCAAATCGTGAGGATTGATTTGTTCTTCTCCGCATATACAGGTTTGCCAATGATACGTATCGTCGAAAAGATACCTTCCGACAAATATATGCGTGTGTTCGCCCAAGTCTATCGGTGGCATAACGCAAGCGGCAAATGCAGACGCGCAAAGCAACACTATACAAGCCAACACAATAAGACAATTTCTTCTTTTGTTCATCCGACACCTTCCGTCCGTTCTTTCATCTATTATTATACTATTTAGGAAGTGAACCGCAAATAACAAATTTTCGCTACAACACCCGACAATCGATACAAACGGAAAGATTATAGGTATTATTCGCTCATAATAATCAAAAACGGACAAGGCTTTTACCGACTTGTCCGTTTTGCTGTTATCTTTCCAAAATCGCTTTGATGCGTCTTACGCCGCTACTGCTGGATTGCTCCTTCTGGATAACGAAGTGTCCCAAAAGTCCGGTGTTCTCGGCATGTGGACCGCCGCAAATTTCCTTGCTGAAGTCGCCCATTGTGTACACCTTGACAACTTCGCCGTACTTGTCGCCGAATAAGCCGATTGCGCCTGTCTTGCGAGCTTCTTCTATGGGCATCTCCTCGCATATCACGGGCAGATTGCGCTGTATTGCCTCATTGACAAGACGTTCGGTTTCGGCGATCTCTTCGGGAGTCATCGGACGGCCGAAACTGAAGTCGAAACGCAAACGTTCGGGCGTGATGTTGCTGCCTTTTTGTTTTACTTCGTCGCCAAGTACCTTGCGCAACGCTGCCTGCAACAAGTGTGTTGCAGTGTGCAGATAGGTGGTTTCGATTCCGCCGCCTTCTGCCATACCGCCCTTAAAGCGTTGTTCGCTGCCTGCGTGCGATTTGGCTTGGTGTTCGGCAAACTTTTGCTTGAAGCCTTCCACGTCCACGGTGTAGCCGTTTTCTGCGGCAAGCTCAATCGTCATCTCGATGGGGAAACCGAATGTATCGTACAACTTAAACGCCGTACCGCCCGGCACCACATTGCCTTGTATGTGGCTGATAACTTTGCCGAATTCCTTTTCGCCGGCAACAAGGGTTTTGCTGAACTTGTCTTCTTCCTTGTTAAGCTCGTCGACAATCTTGTCGGCATTTTGCGTAAGCTCGGGGTAAACGTTTTTGTAGACATCGATGTACACTTTGGCGATTTCGGCAATACTGCCCTTGGGCATATCGAGACTGTTTGCCATACGTACTGCGCGACGGATAAGACGACGCAACACATAGCCTTGATCAACGTTACTGGGAACCACACCTACAGGATCGCCCAAAAGGAATGTGGCGGTACGCACGTGGTCGGCAATTATGCGCATTGCTTTCTTTGTCTTGTCGTCTGCCTCGTAGTCTTTGCCCGACAATTCCTTAATCTTGGCAAACGCACCTTGGAACAGGTCGATGTCGTACACCGATTTGAAACCGTTAAGTACACACACAGTGCGTTCCAATCCCATGCCAGTGTCGACGTTCTTCTGCGACAGTGGCAGATAAGTGCCGTCGGCCTGACGATTGAACTGCATAAATACGTTGTTCCAGATTTCAAGATACTTGCCGCAATCGCACGACGGATCGCAATGGTCGCTGCAGGCAGGTTTGCCCGTATCCCAAAAAATTTCAGTGTCGGGTCCGCAAGGTCCCGTGGTACCGGCAATCCACCAGTTGTTCTTTTTTGGCAAATAGAAAATACGTTCCTTGGGGATACCGCACTCTTCCCACACCTTTGCGCTGTCCTCGTCGCGAGGAGCGTCGTCGTCGCCTGCAAATACCGTGACGGAAATACGATTGACGTCAAGTCCCAGATATTGCTT
>CAKQXG010000180.1 GCA_934281515.1 uncultured Clostridia bacterium
GCCGTTGCCCATGTTTTGCCTGGCAATCACCCTACGGCAAAGTTTTTCCACAAGTTCAAGGACATCAATCAATGCCATCTCGAACTTGGTTGGGGCGGTTGCTCCTACAACGACGACGATATCTACGCGCTCAGCCTGATGTGCAACATTCTCGGCGGCGGCATGACAAGCCGACTTTTTCAGACCATACGCGAAAAGCACGGGCTTGTGTACACGGTATCTTGCTATCCCAGCGGCTATACTAACTCCGGTATGGTGGAGATTTACGCAGGGTTGGGACCAGACAACTGTCAAAAGTATTGCGATCTCGTGCGCGACGAAATTGTCCGTTTTGTCGACGGCGGTGTGACGCAAAAGGAATTGGTGCGTGCGCAAACGCAAACTGTCAACGGACTGTTGATGACGTTGGAAAACACGTTGACCCTTATGCGGTTGTACGGACGCAAAATGACAAACGACCAATTGTACGACATCGACCGGACACGCCAGGCCTATCTCGACGTGACGGTTGACGATGTAAACGCCATTGCGCGCAAGGTGTTCGCCACGCCCTTCGCCTCGTCCTACGTGGGACCGCAAAACGACAATTACGACTGCATAAGCAAAATAAAGATTTAACCTATCGGCAAGGAAGCGTTAAAACGCTTTCTTGCTTTTGTATTACAAGCATTTAAACGAGCGATTTAAAGTGAAAATTTTACCCTTTTCTTTTCTAAAGAACTGTTGATTATTTTAACGTTTTATTGTATAATAATTAAGTACAAAAATTTGCAATTTCTTCGTCGTTTGTCTGCATCCAATTTTGTTGCGGTTTCTGTCGCTTTTCGGAGCGGCTCTTTGCAACAAAGGCGCGTTGTGCGGCGTGCTTGCAACAAATGCAAACCCGACGATTTTCTTTTAGTCGCGGAGGTGTTATGAAAAACAAAGTCGACAAAAAAACTAAAGGAGTAGCGATTACGCTTATAGTAGCGGCATCACTCCTTATCGTGTTCGCTTTTTGCGGACGATACTTCAATTCGTTTGTCAAACACATCGCCAACTTTTTCGTTGGTAGTTTCGGCATGTCCTTTTATGGCGTGATGGCGGCGGTAATCGTTTTTGCAAGTTTTGCCCTTGTCGGTAAAAAGGTCAAGGTGCCTGCAAAATACCTTGTGCACTTTATTCTGCTGTTTGTCACGGTAGTGTTGTTTGTGCATACGCTTACCACACAATTCTTGCCGCGCGACAACTTTGCAAACTATGCCGGGTACGTGTACAACTACTACAGCGGTGTGCCTACCTTTGGTGGCATTGTGTTCGGCTCGATGGCTTACGCGTTGCAATCGGTGTTGAGCCTTGTCGGCGCAATCATAGTGTATGTCGGTTTGCTTGTCGGCACGGTGTTTATGATAGGCGACTTTTTCTACTGCCTGTCCACGGGCAAGCTTGATCTGACGACCGAAGCCGATGACGTTGTTACGCCGCAAGCCGACGCCGCTCCGTCGCAGGCAACCCAGACAATGACCGCACCTACGGCAACCTACACGGAAAACTCCGACCCCGACCGTGCCGCGCGTGACAATGCAATGCGCATTTTGTTCAATCACGGCGAGCAATCGGTCAATCCCGTACATGTTGCTACAACGCCTGCTACGACCACGCCGCCGCAGTTCGACACGGCACCGCAGTCGACTTTGACGGATTCGACAACGACCCATACCGCAGGCTCGGATTACGATCAGGCAATGCGTACGCTTTTCCCTCGTGACGTCGCAGATCGTGCGACCGGCGGACAAACGGGAAGCGGCACAACCGGTGGGGGAAACGGCGGTTTCTTCGCGCCTGACAATCTTGAACCCACACAGACAACTCCCGCAACGACTACTCCTACCGTCGGGCAGGGCGGCGGATACTTCGACAACTACGGACAGGGAACGCCTGCGCAAACAACGCCTGCCGCACCTACGTCATGGCAAACAGAACCGACACAAGGCACAAACGCACCTACACAAATGGGTGGTTACTATCCGCCTGTAGTGCAGCAAACGCCGACGGCAACTTCGCAACAGGACGCTGCCCCCGAAGAATCCTGGCGCATAAGGCGTACGACCACACCCGATACGACGCCTGCTACGCCTGCGCAAACTACGCAAACAACGCCTGTTGCGCCTTCTCGCACGACAACGGCAACTCCCGTCTCCCCTGCACCCGCGCAAACGACGGTGCAGCAGCCTGCTTACACTC
>CAKQXG010000181.1 GCA_934281515.1 uncultured Clostridia bacterium
CCCCCCCCCCACAAAACTAATACTTTTAAATCATTTGTTTTGTTCACAAATTTCACTGCAACGGCAGACCACGTCAAGGCGCAATTTTTCGGGCGTTTCCACGCGCACACCGCTACCCAGCGAGATTATTTTGTTTATCAACATATCGTCGTACGGCAGCGTAGCGCGGGCGACATAGCCGTCATCCACCTTGGCAACGGCATTTACGCCGAGCCACTCTTCTGTAGCCGACAGTGCCGACGGTTCCACGCTCAACAGCACCCGGCACATTTCCTTGTCGCGCAAAACGTCGGTTTGAATAACGCTGCTGTCAACCACATAATCGCGCCCGACAAATTTTTCGCCGACATCGAGGCGCACTATCCGCCCGACCTTGAAGTAGCGGAAACCGTTGCGCAACAAACAGAAACAGTATACGTACCACGCGCCGTCCTTCATGATAAGGCAGTACGGTTCCACTGTGCGCACCGTGTCCACGCCGTCCTTGCTGTGGTACTCGATTGTGCACAACAGTTTTTGCGAGATGGCGTCGCTAAGCACGTTTACCTTGTTACCTACGGAGATGTCGCTGCTGTCCACCACAAACTGATTGTTTTGCAGTACGGTGGCATTGCTGTGGACGCGCTTAAGTCCTTCCATTTTTTGCGTGACCGACTTGATTACGTCATCCTGCAACGAGAAACTTCGCAACGCGAGCAGCATGCGGCGGTACTCCTCGTCGGTGAAATAGGTTGCCTTGACCTTGTACGTGTCAATTATGCGCCAGCCGCCGCCACGTCCGATTTGCGCCTCTATTGGCACACCGCCTTCGCACAGCACCGCAACATAGCGGTAAATACTGCGCGTACTCATTTCATACTTCTGCGACAACTCCTTTGCCGTAACGTAGCCGTCTTTGGCAAGCAGCGTCGACAGTATTCCTACCAACACGGGCAATTGCATTTTTTCACCTCTCACGTTTTTGAGGATATTGTAAAACACTGACATATATGTTGTCAATATTTTTGCTAAAAAATTTGCAAAAATTTTTTTATACTGCCATATAGTTGGCGAAGCGATTTGATACAATGTTAGTGTAAAACGAAAGGAGGTTATACCTGCCATGAACAACAGCAAACATTACATCGACTGCGCCGACGAATTTGACCTTGACCGAATTTACCTTAAACTGACAAGTAGTTGCACTTCTTACACCGTGCCTGCCAATATGTTTTTCGTACAACCGAGCGGCGTATATGCAGAGATGCAGGCGTTGTACAATGCACCGCGCCAACAACAAAAGATCGAGCAAAAAGCCGAGTGTTAGAGTGTTGACAATAATGCTGTGGGGGAAGAGCAACTTTTTGAAAAAAGTTTTCCCTTCCCCCAAACCCCTAATCTTTCAAAAACGTTTAGAATAACTTTTTTAGGGAGCAATACCTACTACTTCTTCCCTTTTCCGTTTGACAGCACGGGCGAGGCAAAGTCTGTAATAAGGGCAGACTTATCTTTGTAGTCCTGCATCGCCTGCGCAATAAGAGCATTGCCGTACTCTGTCATGCCGTAGTCACCCTGCCACAAACCGTAGGCGAGCGAGCCCGGGACGGAATTGATTTCGTTGACATAAACCTTGCCGTCGGTGTTGTCAAGCAAGTAGTCTACACGCACCACGCCCGAGAAGCCCAGCAACTCGTACACCTGCCGCGTAAGCTGTCGCACATTTGAGACCAGTTCCTCGTTCATTACCGTTTTGTCGCTTGGAGCAAAGGACATTTTACTGCCCGACAGGTATTTGTCCTCGAATGTCAATATGTCGTGCGCCGTGACAGGAACGTCCACTCGACTCAGCCGCGTTTGCGCCTGTACCTTCATTGCACTGCAATTCAACTCGGTGCAATCTGTCAACGCATCCTCACACAAAACCTTGTCGTCGTAGGTAAAAGCAACGTCCAATGCCGTTTGCAATTCGTCCATTGTTCGACACAACTTTACGCCGATACTACTACCAAGTCGACACGGCTTTACCACCGTAGGCAACTTGATACTATCCAAGTCGACATCGTTACCCCTGTTTACAACAGTACCGCTAAGGGTAGGCAGCCCTAGTCCGCGCATCACAACCTTGGTCAGCGCTTTGTCCATTGCCACCGCCGACGATCCGATGTCCGACCCGACCAGCGGCACACCGAGCAAGCTACAC
>CAKQXG010000182.1 GCA_934281515.1 uncultured Clostridia bacterium
CCCTCAATCTTATGTTTCCCCTGCCCGACCAAACGAATGCTTGATTTTTTTTGCGGGAAAACCCCTTTTTGAAAAAAGGGGTTTTCCCGCACCCTTTCCCCAAAAACTTTAGAGTACGGATTGGCTTCGCGGTTTAATATATAAATTTTTGTAAATCGAAGGAATCCATATAATAGGCTTACACTTATGGGGTGTATCTTGTCGAAGGGTTTCTTCCGAGCGCAAGTGTCGGTTTGTAATTATTCTCTTCGGTCGCAGTCGGTAGTCTACGTCGGGTTGTTTCGTTCGGTTGCGGTGCAATTAAGACAAAATCGGGTTAAGTTGTGCCCGATTTGTTGAAAAACATAATTTACAATTTATAATGGGGTCGAACAAGATCGGGAGGTTTGGCTTCCTTCCCTTTCTGCTTGTTGTTCGGCGACAATTTTTTGTGCGCCAAGACGTTACAAACGCCTCGACTGCCCGAACGGGTGGCGGTTGTTGTGACGTTGCAGCGCATATTTTTTAGGAGGAAAACATGAAGAAACAAACAAAACTGCTTCTTGCCGTACTGCTTGTGCTTGTTATGGTTTTTGCCACGGCGTGCGCACCCAAGGAATGCACGGAGCACAACTACGTTGACGGCGTTTGCTCCGTATGCGGCGCAAAACAACCTGTTGCCAAACGTCTGATGCGTATCGGTATCACGGCGCAACCTGCCAAAACCGAGTACATCGTCGGTGAAAAGTTCGACGCTACAGGTATGGAAGTGACGGCGTTTTACAACGACTCCACCAAGGAAGTAGTCACCGACTACACAATTGACAAAACGGGCGAGCTGACGCGCGAGGACAAAAGCGTAACCGTCATTTATCAGGAAAAGCGTGCCACGGTACGTATTTCGGTACGTGCGGCGTTTGTCGTTGCTGAGGCATTGACCGTCGAAACAGTCGACAATCACGTGTATACCATCGAGGCGGAAAGTCTTGATTTCGGCAATTGCATCAACTCTAATGATAATTCCCTTGCGCCCAATGTAGAAATTCCGCAACAGCAACACCCCTTGACCAGCGGAGGCAAGTGCGTAAGCACGTTGTCTGTCATGGGTAACAAATTCGGTTTTGCCGTTACAAGCAAGGTTGCCGCAAAGGTGACAATCGTGGCGCGCGCGTCGGCAACTCACGTCAACATCGCCATGGACGAAATGATGAACGTCACATGGAACGGCGAAACGGTAAGGAGTGGCAAAACGCTCAATTGGACCGACGGACATTGGTTTGATTGGGACCACGCTTTTTATGCCGACTTGGACATGAATGAAGGTCGCAACGAAATGTTGTTTACCGTTGCCGGTAACAATGCTCCCAACTTTGACTGCTTTTACGTAATCGTCGCACCCACAGGCGAGGAACAATTGCCCGAAACGGCAGGTAACATTACCCCTCCTGACCCCGCAAAGACGACAATTAACGTCGACAACGCCGACAACCACGTGTACACGATCGAGGCGGAAGACTTTGACTACACCGACTGCGTCAGCATGCGCGGCGACGGTACGACGCACTCCGTGGAAGAACCCACGCAGGATCACCCCTTGACCAGCGGTGGCAAGAGCGTAGGTGCATTGTCGGTTGCAGGCAACAAATTCGGCTTTAAGGTAGACAGCAAAGTTGCTGCCAAGGTAACGGTTGTTATGCGTGCCGCACCTACCGAAACCGATATGGAACTGGACAAATTTGTTTCGGTTACATGGAACGGAACTGTTGTAACAAGTGGCAAAACGCTTGTCTGGAACACCGACCACGCCCACTGGTTTGATTGGGATCACGCATTTTACACCGAACTCGATCTTGTACAAGGCACAAACACATTTGTCGTAACGATTGTTGCACGCGACGAACAAGGCTCGGTCAATGCGCCCAACTTTGACTGTTTCTACTTGATTGTATCTCCGACGGGTGAAGAAGAATTGCTCGAAACGGTGGGACAACCTCAACCGCCCGAACCGCAACACGTATGCGAAAACAAATGTGCAGACTGTGGTGGTTGCAAAAACGTCGATTGTAACGAGGACGTTTGCAAGACAAAGTGCAATTGTACGCCCGAACCGCAACACGTATGCGAAAACAAATGTGCAGACTGTGGTGGTTGCAAAAACGTCGATTGTAACGAGGAC
>CAKQXG010000183.1 GCA_934281515.1 uncultured Clostridia bacterium
ATGCTTTAACTGCCAAACCCGACGCGTATGTACTCAGGAACAATATCTCCCAAAAGGTATTGCCTGCAACAGGATCGGCGGAACCGGATGACGAAACTCGTACTTGCGAAATATGTGTAGCGATAAATAAAGTAGTGTATCCGAAATGGAACAAACTTGTTTTTAACCATCCACACTGCAAGTGTGACGAAAAAACATATCGGGGCAACTTAATAACGGAGCACCAAATTAAAAAAGTGACCGGATACTTGTTAAAAGATAAGGATAAATCGGCTGCAATGCGGTCTATGGGTTACAACGAAGAAGACGCATTGGAAATACATGAAAAAATATCGGATGCCGTTCTGCAAGCGTACAAACTGGGACAGTACACTTACAAGACATTGGATCGCTACGGCCAACGAGTGACGGTAAGATGGAGGCTGAACGGCAAAAGAGATCACTTGGCAGAAGTGTTCGATTGTCACACCGGTTGTGTGTTGCACGCTTATGGAAAAATCAGAGTTGTTACACCATTGATCAAGGACTAGGAGAAAAAGAATATGAAATTTTTGGATAGAATAGTTTTAACTGTAGACAAACCCGAGTATGCCGCAGAGGGGGTTACAAAAGGCACCGAGGGTGTAATTGTTATTTCGGAAAGTCGCAAAGCTACATTTATGGTGGAGTTTATGAGAGATACCAAAACTATCAGCATAATGCCTGTTTATGTAGGCGATATACAATTAGTCGAGGCTTCCGACGTAACCGACGAAGATATTTTGGAAGATTTGCCTTCCAACGACCCCTCCTGGTGGTGCAAGGTAGAGGACGGTTACATAATCAACCTGAAGGGCGAACGCAAGAACAAAATTCCTTACGACTATCGTTCGTAGTTGCGCTGTTACGTGAGATATTTTTTTGTTTTGTATTCGATATTTTAGGCAAAAGAATGTGGGAAAATCCGCTTTTGAAAAAAGAGATTTTCCCACATTTTGTCGTTATGTTGTGTAAATCAAAAAGTATTGCAAAAACACTTGTCTAAATTGCTTAAATATTGTAAAATATATATGTTTGAAATGGGCAGTTATGTCCATTGCAGTAGGGCAAGCTTTTTGCCCGTACTTACACGACAATTTTTTAGGAGGAATACCACAGTGGCAAAAAAGTATACTTATCTTTTTAGCGAAGGTAATGCCAAAATGCGTGACCTTTTGGGCGGCAAAGGTGCCAACCTTGCCGAAATGACCAACATCGGTCTGCCTGTACCCCAAGGTTTCACGATTTCTACCGAAGCTTGCACGCAGTACTACGAGGACGGTCGCAAAATCAACGACGAGATCCAAGCGCAAATTATGGAGTACATCGCAAAGATGGAAGAAATCACCGGCAAAAAATTCGGCGATCTCGAGAATCCTCTGCTTGTTTCCGTACGTTCCGGCGCACGCGCATCCATGCCCGGTATGATGGACACCATTCTTAACCTCGGTTTGAACGACCAAGTTGTAGAAGTGCTTGCCAAGAAGTCCGGCAACCCTCGTTGGGCATACGACTGCTACAGACGTTTTATCCAGATGTTCTCCGACGTCGTTATGGAAGTGGGCAAGAAGTACTTTGAAAAGCTCATCGACGATATGAAGGAAAAGAAAGGCGTCAAGCTTGACGTCGAACTCAACGCCGACGACCTTAAAGAGCTTGCCAACCAATTTAAGGCAGAGTACAAAGCAAAGATCGGCGAGGACTTCCCCTCCGACCCGAAAGAACAATTGTTTGAAGCTATCAAGGCAGTGTTCCGCAGCTGGGACAACCCCCGTGCAAACATCTACCGTATGGACCACGACATCCCGTACAGCTGGGGTACCGCAGTAAACGTACAAATGATGGCATTCGGCAACATGGGTGACGACTGCGGCACAGGCGTTGCGTTTACTCGTAACCCCGCTACAGGCGAAAAAGGCTTGATGGGCGAATTTTTGACCAACGCACAGGGCGAAGACGTCGTTGCAGGCGTTCGTACACCGATGCCCATTGCAGAAATGGCAGACAAGTTCCCCGAAGCGTTCAAACAATTCCAACAAGTATGCGAAACGCTTGAAAATCACTATCATGACATGCAAGACATGGAGTTTACGGTAGAGCACAACAAGTTGTACATGCT
>CAKQXG010000184.1 GCA_934281515.1 uncultured Clostridia bacterium
CGGCAACCGATTACGCACTTGACTTTGCCGTCAGACACAACGCAAAGTTCATTTTTGCGGTTCCTTGTTGTCAACACGAAATCAACAAGTCTATACACTGCGGCGGAGACCTTGACGTGCTGTTGAAATATGGCATTGTAAAGGAACGTACCTGCGCTTTGTTGACGGATACTATACGTGCGTTGACATTGGAGGACTGCGGATATTCCGTCGACCTGATGGAGTTTGTCGACTTGGCGCACTCTCCCAAGAACCTGATGATTCGTGCCGAACAGACACACGCGCCCGTGCACAATAATTACGAAAAGTTGCAACGCCTGACAGAAACATACGGTTTTGAGCAAACCTTATTTCGCTTGGTTTACGGAAAGGAAAAGTAAAATAACGGCATGAACAATGACGTGTTATACCTTATTTGTCATTTTATAAACATTAAACATTATATGTAATCCCTGTTTTTGCCGTTCGTGCGATATGCAGGGATTTTTTTTGCGCAAAAAGTACTAATTTTCTGTCGACATACGTAGTGTAATGTGAACGAACGAATCGGGAGGACGAGATGAAATCTATCTATCAGGACATCGCCGAGCGCACTGACGGCAATATTTATGTCGGCGTTGTCGGACCTGTCCGCACGGGCAAATCGACATTTGTGCGGCAATTTATGCAAAAGCTGATTTTACCTAATATATCCGACAAAAACGACAAAAAACGCGCCACCGACGAGTTGCCACAATCTGCCGACGGTAAAACGATAATGACTACTCAACCGAAGTTTGTGCCGTCTAATGCCGTAGCGATTACGTTGACCGACAAGTCTGCCGCCAAGGTTCGTCTTGTGGACTGCGTGGGTTATCCTGTGACAGGTGCGGAAGGGCTTATGGAAGACGACAAACCTCGTCTTGTCAACACGCCATGGTCGGACGAACCTATTCCGTTTGACCGCGCCGCCGAAATCGGTACGCATGCCGTAGCGACGGAACACTCAACTGTGGCTGTCGTTGTTACGACCGACGGAAGTATCGGAGAAATTCCGCGCGAAAACTTTGTCTCTGCGGAAGAACGTACCATACGGGAATTGACCGAATCGGGCAAGCCGTTTGTCGTTGTGGTCAACAGTACTCGCCCCGATTCCGAACAGGCAAAAATCGTAACGGCAGGCATTACAGACAAATACGGCGTAACGGCATTGACAATCGATGCGGCAACCGCCGACAAAAAGACAATGGAAGAAGTACTGACCGCCATTGTAAAGGAATTTCCCGTTACGCATGTTTCGCTGGATTTGCCAAAGTGGGTGCGTGCTCTGTCTAATGACAATGCCCTTGTAGAAGAGCTGACGTCGGCTGTCCGTAACGCAGCAAACAAACTGGACACTATGAACAAAATCGACCGCTTCGTCGACGAATTGTCCAGGTTGAGTTTTGCCGACAAAGTGACCGTTGGTTCGCTTAACCTTGCTACGGGTGAAGTGAGGGTAAATCTTGCCCCCGTGCCGGAGTTGTTCTTTGACATTATCGGCAAGGAAGCGGGCGTAGATGTCAAGGACGAGTACTCGTTGATGAGTTTTGTAACGTCGGCGGCATATGCCCAAAAGATGTTTGACAGGCTGAAAGGCGCGTTTGACGAGGCCGACGCAAACGGCTACGGTATTGTGTATCCCGACAAGGAACGTCTGACTCTCGAAGAACCGCAACTTATTAAACAAGGCAATGTGTACGGTGTTCTGATACGCGCATCTGCGCCAAGCTATCACATTGTACGCGTGGACGTCAAGACGGAAGTCAGTCCGATGGTGGGGACGGAGCAGCAAAGCAAATATTTGTTGGAACAATACAAAAACGACCCTGCGACGATATGGAACGCCAACATGTTCGGACGTAGTATGGCAGGCGTGACGGAAGAAGGCTTGTCGGGCAAATGTACTAATATGCCGCAGGAAATCAAACAAAAGCTTACAAAAACCTTGGGCAGGATTGTCAACGAAAATCGCGGCGGTTTGATTTGTTTTCTGTTGTAACGGCTGATGTGCGTTCCAAAACAGACCAATTTTAAATAAAATAGCCTAGCTATAATGAAAATCGGCGTTTTGCAGAATACTATTACACACATAGTACTCTACATTACGC
>CAKQXG010000185.1 GCA_934281515.1 uncultured Clostridia bacterium
GTACTTGCCACCGAAAACGACACTCTCAACGGCGTAAGCATGCTGTTTATGAAGTTGCTTACCGGCCGTGCACAAATGTTTGCCGACGTCCGCACTTACTGGAGCGGCGACGCGGTAAAGCGCGTTACGGGTTACGACATCACGGGCAAGGCCAAGGAAGCCGACGGCTTTATTCACCTCATCAACAGCGGCGCATGCTGTGTAGACGCTTGCGGCGAGGTAAAGGACGAACAAGGCAACCCCACAATGAAACAATGGTGGAACGTCACCAACCAAGATATTGACACCATGATGTCGCATACAACGTGGCCGTATGCCGACCTCGGTTACTTCCGCGGAGGCGGATATTCCAGTCGCTTTGTTACCCGTGCCGAGATGCCGGCCACAATGATACGCCTTAACCTTGTCAAGGGACTTGGCCCCGTAATGCAAATAGTGGAAGGTTGGACTGTTGCATTGCCCGACGAAGTGACGGACAAACTGTGGAAGCGTACCGACTACACGTGGCCTTGTACTTGGTTTACTCCTCGTACAACAGGCAAAGGCGCATTTAAGTCGGCATATGACGTAATGAACAATTGGGGCGCAAACCACGGCGCAATCAGCTACGGCCACATCGGTGCGGACCTTATTACAATGTGCAGTATGTTGCGTATCCCCGTGTGCATGCACAACGTGGACGAAAAGGACATCTACCGCCCCGCCGCATGGAACGCCTTCGGCATGGACAAGGAGGGACAAGACTACCGTGCTTGCAACGCCTACGGGCCGATGTACAGAAACATCAGAAAGTAACAACGTAATCTATCTTCGACATTACAACGGAATGTCGGCTAGGCTTGTGAAAATACAAACAACAAAACAAAAGGCACTCGAGATAATTCGGGTGCCTTTGCTAGTATAGTTAAAGTGTAGGTTTGGCAATAGAGTGGTGTACCCCAAAGTAAATGTTGTGGTTTACAGAACTTGTCGGGTATGTTCATCTTGTTTTCTATTTTTATTGCATTGTAGTGAATACCATTGTGGAACACCGGTACAAACTGCGGTTTACCTTTGACTACGGCTCGGATAATCAGATTAGTTTTATCCACGGCAGTGGGGCTATATTTATCTCTATTTTTTTGTTTTTCACTTCAACTATTTAAAAAAAAAACCTAAAAAAAATCACCCAACCTACCTCTATTCACTTGACAGGGGGGGGGCAACGAAGTATAATGAAGTTGCAACAAAATATCGGGTGGTTTAAAACACATTTCAGGCAGGCGAAGCAATGTTAATCCTTTTGGTATATCTCATTGCCAATTTCTTCTTGTCGGCGTATGCCGAACGTAACCGTCGCAAAACGACGGTCATTGCTCATGCCATTTTGTTTTTCTTCACTTTGGGCGTGTTGATAGTTTGCACTAACAAACGCTCCGTAGACGCAATCGTCGGCGCAGAGTGGTACGACACACTTATGGCTGCCATGCAGTTTGGCACCGTTTCGCCGTTGCTGCCCTTTGCCGCGCTAGAGATATTTGTTGTGGCGCAGTTGGTCATTTCGTTGCTGCTGGTAGCGGTGGACGTAGTGTTTGCCATCTGCACAAAGAAAAAACAGTTTACAACCGTCCCCGACGACAACTGCACTGACGCGTGCAGCGCTTTGCCGTACGTGGACAGACACAAGTATTACACATACTCCGTTTTACGGTGTTAGGTCGACAGCCATTTTGTGCTCTCTCCCAAATCTTTGGGAAGAGGTGTACAGGGAGAAACGCTTTTTTTGCAAAAAGGTTTCTCTCTATTAGTCCTGTCTAAAAAAATCTTACATCGATAAAATAGGAGATATTTTATATGAAAATCAATCGTAAACGTGGGTTCACTATTGTCGAACTCATCATTGTCATTGCGGTAATTGCAATTCTTGCCGCAGTGCTTATCCCCACATTCAGCACACTTATCAAAAAAGCTCTCGTAGCCGCCGACCAGACACTGGTCAAAAACCTTAACAATGCATTGCGTATGGACACCGAAGTCAGCACGCACAAGACCATGAGCCAAGCGCTCGAAGCAACCAAAAAGAACGGCTTTGACGTAAGCAAAATCAACGCCAAAGCAAC
>CAKQXG010000186.1 GCA_934281515.1 uncultured Clostridia bacterium
GGCTACAACAGACAAAAAGTTACTTTATGCCATAGACGTGCTTGTCGGGTTGGAAACACAGATGCGTTATGCTTTGTCGCCGCGTATTTTGCTGGAAGCGGCGCTGTTGCGCATTGCAACAAGCACCGGAGAGGTGGACGTGGACGGACTTGATCGCAGACTTGCTCGGCTTGAACAACAGCCCAACAATCTCAATGCTAACAGTCTGCTTATCGTCGACCGCAACAATCCGCAGTCGGTGTGGCGTGGCGTAAAGGTGGAATTGGAAAAGTCCAACATGCCTTTGCTGTCCGGTATCTGGCAGGAAGCCAAGGTCAAGTTCGACGATCAGGGCAACTTTGTCGTGATGAGCGAAAAGGGTGCACATATGCTGCTGACAATGAACTACAAAACCGACGTTCAACGCTTTGTCGGCAAGGTTTGCGACCGTAAAGTGGTGTTCGAGTGCATCGAGCGAGTAAACGAAACCGATGTAAACAGGCAGCTGGAGAATCTTGGGAGTAATGTCAAATTTGACCCCACAAAATCGTGACAGCGTATACGGGCGCGCATAGCGGCTACGCTTGCCGTCTATGCTCGGTCATGTACATCTTTGTACACTCCCTCGCCTATCCGTCAACTGTTGCCGCCCTTCACACCCGTCTACGCCGTCACGAGGACAAATGACAGAACATAGTGCGTCCACGTCAGGTGGTTTCCGAGGGGCACCTCGGCGTTGCTCGGGATGACATGCTTTTATTCCTAGTGCATCCCCGTCAGATAGCTCCCTCGCTTAGCCGTCGACTGTCGCTTAGGGTGATACATTACATATAGATTTACCCGAGTCCTGTCTGTCGACAAATTTTATGTACGTTCGTGAGTTTTCGTGACAAAAACAATTACAATATAAAATATTTCCCCTGCAACTACTCAAAGTTTTTGAAGAGTTGGGGGTGTGGGGGAAGGGAAACTTTTTTCAAAAAGTTTCCCTTCCCCCACAGAAAAAACATATACCAAAAAAATAAAAAAAACAAGGAGAAACTACCATGGGAAACAAATACGGATACAACGGAGCAGGCGGCGGAGTACGCGGCGGCGGTGGCTTTGACATGAACAGTCTTATGAAGCAAGCCAAGCAAATGCAACAAATGATGGAAGACGCCAAATCCAAGTTGGAAGACATGGAATTGACAGGTACGGCAGGCGGCGGACTTGTGGAAGTCGTGGTCAACGGACAAAAGACCGTGTTGTCTGTCAAGATTAAACCCGAAGCATGCGACCCTGACGACACGGAGATGCTTGAGGACCTTATTCTTGCGGCAATCAACGACGCATGCGCCAAGGCTCAGGAAGCCGAGGAAGCGCTGATTCCTGCCAACGTAAGAGGACTGATGTAACAAATGGCTAATTATATTCAACCGATAGAGCGACTGATACGTCAGTTTTGCAAGTTGCCCGGCGTGGGTGCCAAGACTGCGCAAAGATACGCATTGACGGTGCTTGCCATGAGCGACGAAGAAGCGACGGAGTTTGCCTCGGCAGTCAGCGATGCCAAAACAAACGTCAAGGTGTGCAGCGTGTGCGGCAACTATACCGACACAGATCCATGCCATATTTGCGCCACTCGCGACCATGGCACGATTTGCGTCGTACAGGAAGCCAAGGATGTAATCGCTATCGAGCGTTTGGGCGAGTACAAGGGCGTGTATCACGTGTTGGGCGGCGTACTCAATCCGCTCAAGGGCGTCGGGCGCGACGACATCCGCCTTGCAGAATTGTTCAAACGGCTGACGGGCGACGTCAAGGAAGTAATTCTTGCAACGGATACGTCTGCAGAAGGCGAAGCTACGGCAACATATATCGGGCGTTTCGTCAAACAAATGGGTATCAAGGCAACAAGATTGGCGCAGGGTATCAGTGTAGGCAGCGAGTTGCAGTATGCGGA
>CAKQXG010000187.1 GCA_934281515.1 uncultured Clostridia bacterium
GAACAAGCCGTTTTTGACGCTGCCGCAAATGGTGGGGAAGCGTGGGGCAATGTCGTTGACGGCATACTGCAATTCCACAGGATCGACGGGATCGCGCAGCAATGCCGACACGCGAAATACGCTTATGCTTTCGCCTCGGGCGACAAGGGGGTACATCAACGCGGCGTTGTCCAGCTTGTACCATTTTTTGTTGTCCCTTTGCATGTTCGCAATTGCAGCAAGTTGCTTTGCAAGCGATTCCTCGGGGGTTTCCGCAGGCGTGTGTTTTGCCGCCTTTTGTTGACGTTGCCGTTGTTTTGCAAGTTTCTTTTGTTCGGCGGCAATGCGCTTTTGCTCGGCAATGTCGGCTCGTTTTTGCTTTGCAATGGCGGCTTTGTCTACTTTTGTTTGTTTGCTGTTTTCAGCAATTGATTGATTGTCTTTTTTACTCATTATGTTTGTTTGTCGCGTTGTTGCGACTTCCTTTTTTTTGTGATAATGTCAGCGGTGCAATGCAAATCCGTAAGGCTCGTTATATTTGCCCTTGTGCGCAGTGCAAACGTCTGCTAACGGATATCGGACGGGCAAAGGTTTGTCACCGTATGTATCTGATTGCCTTTATGTATTTTATATTATACCACATAGTCTTAAATATATCTAGCAATTATGGGTGTAAAACAATCTATTTTACTCATTTGTACACAGCGGCAAATAGTGTGCATATTCGGACATTTTTTGGTCTGACGGTCGCAACTACTTCAAAAACGGGCATTTTATACGCTACTATTACAGACATAGTATGTTAAAAACAGGCATATTTGAGTCGAAATTATGTACTGAACCGTCTGTTGACCACTTTTCGACGTTTGTCGCGGAGTACGCACATCAACGCATAATTTATTGACTTTTTTGTCGTAATCTAGTACAATACATATAAATAAACAAGTGTGCCGAGACTGCGGTGTGACTGTAACCCACGGTCGTGGTTGTCGGTTCGGCGCAAATTACAGGAAGTGCAATTTTGTTTAGTCTATTGTTGGATTTGACATCCAAATATCCGTCGGACGCATTTGTGTTCGGCAACAACAATTTCGGGTTGGTGTGGAATGTCAGTCACCCTGCGTTGGTGATATTCGGTTTTCCTATATACATCTACGCTTTGTGCATTGTCACGGGTATGTGTCTGGCTATTCTTGTCGGCGGCAAGTATTTCAAAAAGCGCGGCTACGACCCCTACGATATCACCGTTTACGCCCTTGCTATCATTCCTATCGGCGTACTGGGGGCGCGTGCCTATGTGTACATCTTTCCGTGGGCAGGCGACGCTATCCCCGATTGGTCGACTTTTTTCAATTTCCGCAACGGCGGACTAGGTATCTACGGCGGTGTAATTGCAGGCTATGTGGCGGCGTTTGTGTTGTGCAAGTACAAGAAGCAGGACTTCCGTATTATCGTTGACTGCATTATGCCCGGAGTGCTGCTTGCGCAAAGTCTCGGTCGGTGGGGCAACTACGCCAACATGGAGGCGTTCGGTAACCTTATCACTACCGATTACAATGCCATGCCCAACTTTGTGGAGTGGGCAAACGGCGGCGCAAACCACGGGTTTAACTTCCTAGCCGTGTGGATTGACAACAGTAGTACTGCCCTTAACGGTCCTGCAGGTTGGTACCAGGCGACATTCTTTTACGAGAGCTTTTGTACTCTTGTCGGCTTTCTGATTTGCGTGTTTGTCCTTATGCGCAACAAGCACTACAAGCTTGGTTGGTGCTCGGCGTTTTACGGTATTTACTACGGCATTGTGCGCCTCGTCATCGAAGGCATGCGCACCGACAGCCTGTATCTGTACATCGGCACATTGGAAACCGACATCAAGATTTCTCAATTGGTAAGCGTGCTTACGATTACGTTTGGCATTTGGACG
>CAKQXG010000188.1 GCA_934281515.1 uncultured Clostridia bacterium
CGGTTGCTGCGTGCAAGCATAATGTGGAAATCAACAATCTTGCCGACCGCGCGACGGTACATCAGGGCAATTTGACAGAACAGACAAGCGGCAAATTCGACGTTGTGTTTGCCAACCTGACCGCCGACATATTGGCAGGGCTGTACGAACAGATTGCACAGGTGGTGCACGAAGGGTCGATCATCATTTTGTCGGGCATTATCGACTTCAAGGAACAGTACGTCAAGGACATGTACGCGCAAAGTTTCGACTTGCAACAAGTGACAAGTCAAGGCGAGTGGCGAGCAATAAAAGGACTGTATCGTAGCAAGTAAAATGACCATTTCTGTATTTACTTTGGGTTGTAAAACCAACCTTTACGAAAGCGGACAAATCGTGTCCGCACTCAATGCGGCAGGACACAATGCCTTCCACGGTTTGGGTGCGGCGGACGTGTTTGTTCTCAATACATGCGCTATCACTGCCGAGGCTGAAAAAAAGTCTCGGCAACTTGTTGCACGCGCACGCAAACTTAATCCCGATTGTAAAATCGTCGTGGTGGGTTGCGCCTCGGAGAAGAACGCCGGGCAGTTTACAAAATTGCCCAACGTCGTGCTTGTCAAGGGCGTTGCCGGCAAGACAAAGGTTGTGGACGAAATACTTGCGCTGTCGCAGCCTACTGCCGACGCAGATAACGCCGATATACTTCAAAGTACGCAAAAAAACACATACGTATGTGAAAATTCGCTACAAAATGCGACTGATGGCTCTGCCGACGGGGCAACCGAAGCAGCGCAAAACACACAGCAAACAACCGTTACCGACGGCGTTGTAGTGGACATCGAAACTGTACCGTCTGCCTACGAAGAAAGCACTGCAAGCACGCAGGAACATACACGCGCTTTTGTCAAGGTACAGGACGGTTGCAACAACTTTTGTACCTACTGCATCGTGCCTTATTTGCGCGGTCGCAGTCGTAGCAGGCGCATTGCCGATGTGGTGGAAGAAGTTCGCCTGGCAAATGCCGCCGAAACGGTAATCACCGGCATAGACATCAGCCAGTTCGGGCGCGACACGGGCGAAAGCCTGCCGCAACTGTTCGAGGCTCTGGCCGACATTGACACTCGCTTGCGCCTTGGCAGTCTTGAAGCCGGCGTTGTCACCGACGAAATGCTTGCCGCTCTTGCCAGGTCAAATTTCTGTCCGCATTTTCACCTGTCGTTGCAAAGCGGTTGCGACGCTACGCTCAAACGCATGAACCGCAAATATACTACAGCGCAATACGCCATGGCAGTGGACAAAATCCGCAAAGTTTTTCCTGCGGCGGCCATCACAACCGACGTGATTGTAGGCTTTTGCGGCGAGACCGACGAGGAGTTTGCCGAGACGGTGGAATTTGTCAAGCGCATTGCTTTTGCCGACGTGCATGTGTTTCCGTACAGTCCGCGCCAGGGCACTGTCGCATGTCGTTGGCAAGATACCGACCCTGCAACCAAGCACGCGCGCGCCGAACAGCTGGGTCAAATCAAACTGCAACTCAAACACGACTTTGCGTTGGCAAATTGCGGCAAGGTGCAACCCGTGTTGGTGGAGGAAATTGTCGACGGTATGGCGGTAGGCTACACGCCAAACTATCTGCGTACCTACTTCGAAGGCACCGTCTGCGACATCGGCAGAATAGTGGATGTGGAACTGTCTTTTCCGTACAAGGACGGCGTAAGCGCAAAACGCCGTTAAAATAAATCGTATTCAATTTGATTTGTCTAAATACTTTGATATAATGTGTGCGGAGAGAAATACTTTTCGGCTACCCCTTTCTCTCCGCATTTTTTGTCTTTTTTTACCCAAAAA
>CAKQXG010000189.1 GCA_934281515.1 uncultured Clostridia bacterium
CGTTGTTGCTCTTTTTTTGCCAAATCCACAACAACTCGTCGACGGCGTTTTTGAAACCCGTCTTGCGCAGCGTAATTGCAGGAAATTCCTTGGACAAATCGTATCTGTTGACAATGCAAAATACCTTTTTTGTATGCGCAGGAGTGCCGTCTGCCCAATGCGGACGAACGTTTTGCCCTTCGTCGGACACTCCGTCGTCAATAATCTGTCTCATATTTGCAATAAATATCTCGTCTGCTTTGCTCATTTGTACGATTGTCCTTT
The DNA here is from genome assembly GCA_934281515.1 of uncultured Clostridia bacterium. GTDB lineage: Bacteria > Bacillota > Clostridia > Christensenellales > CAG-314 > Fimimonas. Next base: position 265 of record CAKQXG010000189.1, read on the forward strand.
GTAAATATAAAGATAGATCTATTGTACCAAACCAACCTTGTTTAGTCAAATACATTTTTATGTCGACAAACGTTGTTCCAAAAAATTTTACAATGCAACCATTGTGCAAAATATGTTGTTTCGACGTTACGCAAGGTTTTGTAAGTTACAAACATATTTCTAATCAAACAGCCTGTTTCGCAGAAACATTTTGTCGATTTTCACCGATATGCACTGCAATTTATTGAAAAATCGTCTGCTATGTGGTATAATGTTATCAAATTACATTACGGAGCAAACAATGCAATTACAAATAGACAACATAAGCAAAAGCTTCGGCGACAAAAAGGTGCTTGACGGCATTTCGCTGACCGCCGCAAGCGGACGTGCTTTCGGATTGCTAGGGCGCAACGGCGCAGGCAAAACCACCACCATACGCATACTGCTGGGCGTATTCAATGCCGACGGCGGACAAATTCTCGTGGACGGTTCACCCGTCGACCGCACCGCGATACGCTTCGGCTACCTGCCCGAAGAACGCGGTCTGTATCCTAAAAAAACAATTGTCGAGCAACTCGTATACTTTGCAATGCTGAAAGGCGTAAGTAAATCCGACGCAATCGCCGCCGTAGACAAATGGCTTGTTCGACTCGGCATGAGCGAATACCGCAACAAACGTCTTGACACGCTCAGCAAGGGCAATCAACAAAAAATACAACTTGTAACCGCCCTTGCGCACAACCCCGACATCGTAGTGTTGGACGAACCGTTTTCGGGACTTGACCCTGTCAACGCAATGCTGTTGAAAGACGTGGTAAGGGAAGTAATCGACCAAGGCAAGATTGTGCTGTTTAGCGGACACCAAATGAACTACATCGAGGAGTTTTGCGACGACATTGCTCTGCTGCACCACGGCAAAGTAGTGCTTGGCGGCAATCTGGAAGAAATCAAGCAAAGTTATCCGCAAAACAAACTCGTGTTGCGATCCCCCGAGACGGCAAAGATACTTGCCGAACTGCCCGACGTTACCGCAGGCGAACACGACACGTTGCTGTATACGCCGCACATCGATGTCCGCGCGGCAATGCAACAACTTACCGCCAAGTACAAAATCGACGAAGTGAGCATTTTCCGTCCCAGCCTCAACGACATATTTGTCGAGTATACCGATGACCAATACGCCGAAAAGGAGGAACAAGCATGAAACAATTCGGTACCGTGCTGGGCTTCGAGCTTGGCAACTACTTTAAAAACAAAATTTTTGTCGGCGTGACAATCGCATTGGTTGTTCTGATTGCCGCAGTGATGTTTTTCCCACGCGTATCCGACCCCGACGCCGTCGACGAAAAACCGCTTATGCTGATTTGCGCCGACGATGTTGCCGTAATGGCAGGCATAAGACAACAATTTGCCGACAAATACCGCTTTGAGGAAACCGCCGACAACACCGACAAGATAAAGCAAGCCGTAACCGACGGCACGGCGGCATGCGTCGTAGTC
>CAKQXG010000190.1 GCA_934281515.1 uncultured Clostridia bacterium
GGCGGGACTTGCCAGATTGCTCGGCGGCATATTGGACGAGACCGACATCAACTTGTGCGTAAACGTTATCAATCGTGCGCTTATTGCCAATGCGGCTCGACGGAATTCGCAGGCAAACACAACAAAAAAGTGAATCTCCGCATACGGGGACGGCTATTTGCCGTCCCTTTTTTATGTATTTTGCGCGGTATCGGCTTTTTGCATAAGTCCTTTCAAGGTTTCCACGTGCAGTTGCTCGTCCAGTATAATGCGTTCGACAAGCGCTTCTACCTGTTCGTTGCGCAAAACAAGCAACATTTTTTTGTATTCGGCAATTGCTTCGAGTTCGCTTTTCAGGTCATCCATCAATATTTTTTGCAAGGTCACGCTTTGCGACACGCAACTTGTGTCAAAGTAGTTGCGGCTGTTGGGGTAGCGTGTGTACACGGGCGTTACGCCAAGACTGTACATTGCTTTGCCGAGTAACTCTATGTGGCGCATTTCTGCAATGGCAATACCTTGCAATGTTTCGGCAATTTCCTGTTCGGTTTTGCTCAACACAAAACTTTGAAAGGAATACTGCAGCGTTGCGGCAACTTCGCCGTTAAGCGTGGCGTAGGCAAATGACAGTATTTGTCCGCTGCGCACATCGCGTTCCAGGTCAGTGGTCGGGTAGGGCAGGTCGCAAACAATGGGCTTCATTTCGTTCTCCGATTTGCTTCAATGTATGTCAACCGTCGACATTGTGTTACTGCCGTAAATGCGTAACATAAGCCGCGCCGAGCGCATACATTGTGGTATGCCTACTCTATCAGTTGTGTTGATTGTCAAAAATGAACAATCCAATCTTTGCCGTCTGTTGCCTACTCTCGGTTTTGCCGACGAAGTAGTTGTTTGCGACACGGGTTCTGCCGACGACTCTGTTGCCGTTGCACGCGGTTACGGTGCCAAAGTGTGTCGTTTCAAATGGCGTGACGACTTTGCCGCGGCACGCAACTACGCATTGTCTCATGCAACCTGTCAATACGTAATGTGGCTGGATGCGGACGACTTTTTGCCTACACGTACACGAAATTTTCTTACGAAGTGGAAACAAACGCCTGCTGAAAACTGCGCCGATACCTACTTTATGCGGTACGTTTGCCGTGCGGACAATTCTTTCCGGTATTGGCGCGAGCGGTTGTTGCGTAATTGTTCGCAGTGCCGTTTCAAGGGATTTATACACGAGGCAATCGTGCCCTTCGGTCAAACGCAAACGCTTGATGTGGACGTAGTGCATTTCGGCGGCAACGACCACTCGGCGCGCAACTTGCGCATATACCTTGCGGCAAAGGAGCAGGGGCGCAGATTTTATGTGCGCGACAACTACTATTTTGCTCGCACTCTTGTTGACAACGGGCGCACGGACGACGCGTTGCCGCTGTTTCGGCGTTGTGCCGCAAACAAACGACTGTCTGTCGCCGAGCGCGTGGATTGTCTGTTGTTTGTAGCTCGTCATTATCTGTCCGTCAACGATACGGCAGGCGCAGCGCGTACATTGGCTCGCGTACTACGTATTGCTCCGCCCGATCCGCGTGTGTGTTGCGCCATGGGCGATATTGCCTTTGCGTCAAAAGATTACAACTGCGCAGTGCAGTGGTACAAGCTTGCAACTCACGCAGAGTTTTGCGGTGGCTTTGTCGACGCTATGT
>CAKQXG010000191.1 GCA_934281515.1 uncultured Clostridia bacterium
GTGTACGCCTGCGCCGGGTCCGACGTCTACGACAAAGTCGGCTGCACGAATAGTGTCCTCGTCGTGTTCCACAACGATAAGGGTGTTGCCTACGTCGCGAAGTTTTGTCAATGTGGCAATCAATTTGGCGTTATCGCGTTGGTGCAAACCTATGCTGGGTTCGTCCAGAATGTACAACACGCCTGTCAAGCCGCTGCCTATTTGCGTTGCAAGCCGTATACGTTGAGCCTCGCCGCCTGACAATGTGCCTGCCGCGCGGTTGAGCGTAAGGTATCCCAATCCGACATCCACAAGAAAACGCAACCTTGCCTTGATTTCCTTCAACACAAGGTGGGCAATCTTGGCGCGTGTATCGTCAAGTTGCAGATTTGTAAAGAAGTCCAATGCCTTGACGATTGACAATTCGCCGACTTCCCAAATATTCAGTCCGCCTACCTTAACTGCCAATATCTCGTCTTTAAGCCGCTTGCCGTGACACTTGGAGCACGGTTTGTCCACCATATACTTTTCGTATTCGGCGCGCGTCCAATCGCTTTTGCTCTCGGCGTGACGGCGCGTCATCATAGGGATTATGCCTTCCCACGTCGCGCGGAAACTACGTCCGTCGTCAAGATAGCACGTCAACTGTTCGCCGCCGTTGCCGTACATAATTGTGTTGTAAGCTTCACGCGGGAGATCGCGTACTGGCACGTCGCAACTGAAACCGTACTTTTCCGACAGTGCGTCAAACAGCATACGCATCCAACTTGCGGCACCCAGATTGAAGCCAAGCAATCGCACGGCACCGCCATGCAAACTCTTGCTGTCGTCGGGCAAAATCAACTTTTCGTCATACACTTGCTTGAAACCCAGACCTGCGCACTCCGGGCAGGCACCGAACGGACTGTTGAAAGAGAAACTGCGCGGTTCCATTTCTTCGATGGTAAATCCGCAATGGGGGCATGCAAACTTGTCGGAGAATGTTTTTTCCTCGTTGCCTGTCGACACCACCACAAGTCCCTCGGCAAGTTTAAGGGCAGTTTCCACACTTTCGGCAAGGCGGCTGTTCATTTCTTCCTTGATGACAAGGCGATCGACCACGACGGAAATGTTGTGTTTGATGTTTTTCTCAAGCTTTATTTCTTCGTCGAGCGTGTACAGATTACCGTCCACGATCACGCGGACAAAACCTTGTTTCTTCAACTGTTCAAACAGCTTGGCAAACTCGCCCTTGCGCCCACGCACGACAGGTGCAAGTATCTGCAACTTGGTGCCCTGCGGCATTTGCGTGATTTTGTCGCAAATCTGGTCAACGCCCGTCTTTTGTATCTCTGTGCCGCAATGCGGACAGTACGGAGTACCCACGCGTGCAAACAACAAACGCAGGTAGTCGTAGATTTCCGTAACGGTACCCACGGTAGAACGCGGATTGGAACTGGTTGTCTTTTGGTCTATGGATATTGCCGGAGACAACCCCTCTATACTCTCCACGTCGGGTTTCTCCATCAATCCCAAAAACTGTCTTGCGTAACTGGACAAACTTTCCATATAGCGGCGTTGCCCTTCGGCAAAAATGGTGTCAAATGCAAGCGACGATTTGCCGCTGCCCGACAAACCCGTAAACACCACCAATTTGTCGCGCGGTATGGTGACGCTGACGCTT
>CAKQXG010000192.1 GCA_934281515.1 uncultured Clostridia bacterium
GCGGCAGAAAGCATCCGCAAGCCGAGTCTATTCCCATCGACACAACCAATATTCTGTTTATTTGCGGCGGCGCATTTGTCGGCATCGAAAAGATTGTCGAGAAACGTCGTCAGGGCGCAGGCATGGGGTTCGGTAACAAAATCAAGAGCGTGGAAGAAGTCGACCACGCCCAACTTGTCAAGGACTTGCAACCGCAGGACTTTATCAAGTTCGGACTTATTCCGGAGTTTGTCGGTCGTCTGCCCATTACTGTCGGATTGTCTCCGCTGGACGTCAATGCGCTTGTAAGCATACTGACCAAACCCAAAAACGCGCTTGTCAAGCAATACCAGAAGTTGATGAAGTTGGACAACATCGAACTCGTATTTGACGACGACGCACTAAACGCCATTGCCGAAAAGTCAATCAGACTTAAAACGGGCGCACGCGGCTTGCGTAGCGTTGTGGAAAACATTATGTTAGATTGCATGTACCGTGCCCCCAGTGACGGCGACATTGCAGAGATACACATCACGCGCGATTGCGTGGACGGTGACAGTCAACCGACCGTTGTCAAAAAGGCAGGCTGACAAAAATACGTTTATTTGCCTTTTTGTCGCAGCCTTTCGGGCGAGAAATTGCGCATACTAACGAAAACAAAGCACTCACATTAACGCTTAACTGCGTTTAACGTGACCGTTTGAGGGATTGAACGGCGCAAAGCGGTGCAAATGAGGTGCATTTTGACACAGTTTAACAACATTCCGATACTCGCGATGAGGGGCAATTTCTTCTTCCCGGGCGTACGTGCCAAGGTAGAAGTTTCAAGAGAAATATCTGTAAATGCCATCAATTTTGTCGTAAAAAACGGCGGGCTTATCTTTATGACGAGCCAAACTAACCCCGACGGCAGTACTTTTACGGCTCAGGATGACATTTATCAGACGGGTGTGCTGGCGGAGATTGTTTCGACAAACAGTACAGCCAACGGCACTGAAGTTGTGGTGCATACGTTGCAAACGGCACGAATCGTTCGTTTTTCGGGTAGTACGCGTTTGTTTTTTGCCGACGTGGAAACGCTTGACTTTTTCATTCGTCGCGAGGACGATGCGTACGCTTTGATGGAAACGACCGTAAGGTACATCGAAGAGTACGAGCGGATGTACAACAATATCAAGGCGGAAGAGTTTGCCAAGTACAAGAAAGACGCTCACAAGGACTACCTTGCCTTTACCGACAGGGTGGCTAATGAAATCGTAACTCGTCTTGTCGACCGTCAACGCATATTGGAAGAAACTAACCTTGAAACGCGCATGGAACAGATATGCGTGTACATAATCGGTGCGCTCGACCTGCGTGCCGCCGAAAATCGCATTGCTAACCGTGTAAAGAAGCAGGTTGCCGACGGGCAAAAAGAATACTATTTGCGCGAACAAATGCGTGCGATCAGCGTCGAACTCGGCGATGAAACTAACGAAAGAGACGAGTATGCCGCACGTATCGAGCGCAGCGGTATGCCCGAAGAAGTTAAACAAAAGGCATTGCGCGAACTGTCTCGATTGGGGCGAATGAATACCATTTCGCCCGAAG
>CAKQXG010000193.1 GCA_934281515.1 uncultured Clostridia bacterium
TTTCCTTTGCAGAAACAAATGTACTTTAGTTTCTTTTGCAGAATTCATTTCGTAAAGCATTCGCAAAAACCGACCATTGGCCAACGACCGATTTACGTTCAGTACTCCCAAAATTCCACTCAAAACAAGCTACTCTGTACACAGCTTTGTTGTTCACCGCATAGCAGGTTTAATCTCAGAGAGTAGTCGTCGCTTAGTTTCGCCGACCACCCTGTAGAGTCTCCACGAAAGATGGGAGTATAACGTATGCCATTACGTCTTACCCATCAATCTTAACTTCCAGCACAAGCCCCCGTTTGGGCAACGCAAGCCAGCACCAGAAACTTCATCGATATGCTCTTCGACGGTAATTTATCCCCGCCTTGAATACACTCGCTTCTGACTAGAATACTGCACCACCGATATTTAGTTGCAAATATTATACCATAAAAAACAAAACTATGCAAGTACTTTATGCATTGCCGTACAAAAATGTGCACACACAATACGTAATTGTACGATAGTAAAAACTACACTATCTTGTACTCCACGGGAAACAACGCTTCCACCAGCCTGCAAAACGGTGCCGACGGGCGAGCGGTCGCGTAGATAGTCACCTTGGACGGCTTGATGCAAACAAGGTTTACCGCGGCTTCTTCCTCGGCAGAAACTTGCTCGGCGTGGGATCGCAACACGGGGCGCAGACGATCGTCTTTGTCAAACAGGAAAAAGTCGTCGCCGTCAAACACCACCGACACAGCGCCTGCCGATGTCTGCACCGACTCCGTAAGGTATTGCAAAAACTCCAACACCAACTCGTCGTCCTCCAGCACATATCGGTTGGCACCGACAAGCGTGGTCAACTCCGCCCACTTCCGTTTGAGTGCTGACATGCGAAAATTGTAGTACCCGTCAAGGCAAATACTGCTGTCGTCGGCAATAAGTTTGGCAACCGACTGCTTGTCCACCGCACAGTCGAACACGCAAATGACGTTGACAAGCACGTTTTGAAAAAAGTTGCCGTCGGACACATTGAGCAGTTGCCGCATGAAACGGTTTTTGTACGCCGTTGAGAGACTTTCGGCGCACGCGTCGACAATAGCTTCAACCACAAGCGGCTTGTAGATGTCGGCACACGCCACAGACAAATACATGCGACTGCCGTGCTCGGAACGCACAAAAGTCGCGCCCGCCTCCTCTAATGGGGAAACAAGCGCGTCGGCGACGTGTCGCAAAATATAGCCGCTGTCCGACGGAACGCTGAGAGTTGTCTCGTACATACTTGTAGTTTATGCAACGACTGACAAAAATATTTGTCGATACGACAAACGGCTCGGCAATGCGTTTTATCTCTTCAGCGCACACGTTGCCGCCTTGTCCTCGGCAGAAATACGGTAACTGTCACGCATCTTTTGCAAGGCTTTGTTGTATGTAAATACATTAAGCACTTCCCGTCCGCGACCTGTCAAAAAGTCAAACGTCTTGTCACGACACTTTGCCGCGGCAGTAGCCACAAGCCATGCCGCCGCCATGTCAACGTAGTATTCGCCATAGGG